>JAYWAR010000135.1:0-2054 GCA_043782285.1 Akkermansiaceae bacterium
GCGGACTTTGACGCGATGCTCTGAGCCGATTGAAGTGCTTCTTGAAGTTTTTGAGTGGTTTTTTCCAGTCCCATAATAATGATTGATTTAAAATGAAAGGCGGTGATTTACCGCGAGTAGAGACCTTTTTGTCGAATCCATTGGGCGACAGTGGGGGCGAGCCAAGGAGGGGGGGGCACTCCGCAGGAAAGGGCGTGGCGAATGGCGGTGGCGGATGCCGGGTGGTCGCCGTGAATCAGGTGGAGCCGGTAGCCGGGGCGGGGCTGTGGGATTTGTTCGCGAGCGAGGACGATGAACTCGACTTGTGCGGCAAGTTGTAGCGGGTTTTTCCAGAGCGGAAGGGCGTCCCACTGGTCGCAGCCCATCAGCCAGAACAATCGAGCTTGTGGCAGGCACTGGGCAATCGCTGCGGCGGTTTGATAGGAATACGACGGGCCGGCTTGGTGCAGTTCGCGATCATCCACCACCGCCCAAGGAAGGTCAGCGGTGGCCAAGCGCAGCATTTCGCAGCGATCATCACTGCTGGCAGGGTGAGTGCCGGATTTATGCGGGGAAATCTTGCAGGGCAGGAAGCGGACTTGGTCGAGTTTAAGCGCGTGTTGGGCCAAATTGGCAAGGTGCAGGTGGCCAAGGTGGACTGGATCGAAAGTTCCGCCGAAGAGGGCGATGGTTCGCGGTGCAATCATTCAGTGGTGGAGATAAGCTATAAATTCACTGGATTCAAGCATGGTGGTGGGAAATACCGGTAAGCGCAGAATTATGGCAGGCTCTGGGCTTTACCCGGATGATGAAACATGGCCAGCTGCGGTCGCAAATGGTGAATCCTTTTCAAATTTTGGGAATTAAGCCGCGTTTGGTGTTAAGCGACGAGGACTTGCGCGGGGTATTGCGTGAGGCGGGCAAACAGGCGCACCCGGATGCGGGTGGCGAGAATGGGGCGTTTGTGGCGGTGCGTGAGGCTTTCGCGGTGGTGTCGAGTCCGTCGCAGCGGCTTAGAGCATGGCTAGAATGGCGCGGCTCGCCGGGCGAGTTTCGTGGTAGCATCGATGATGCGCTGATGGATTTGTTTGTGGAGCTTGCGGCGGTGACTCAGAAGGCTGAAGCCGTGATCCGTCAGCGCGATGAGAGCAAGTCCGCTTTGGGCAGGGCGTTGTTGGAAGGGGATACTCAAATTTGCAGGGAAACCGTTGAAGCTGCAATCGCGAAGGTCGAAAGCGTGATTGGTGGCGAGTGCGCAGCGTTTGCGGACTTTGAAAACGCGCAACCGCTTGAGATTGCGGTGGCCTCTCAAGTTGCGAGAAACTTGGCATTTCTCGAGAAATGGCGGCTTGGGTTGCGCGCTTGTTTTTCGCGCTTGGTTTAGTGGGCAGGATGCAATTTAGGGCTCACGAGAGTGGCCTTGGTCGCGGCAACCGGACTTTTTCGTGAAAACTCGGCGGTGCTACTCAGGTGATAGAGAAAGGCTCCACCTCCGATGACGGCGACGAAGGTGAAAAAGACCAGCAGGATGCCGAGGCAAGATTTCATGACGATTTTTAACTGAATTCGCGGGCTCTAGCCAATGGGAGTTGCCGATTTCCACTCGATTCTTGCAGCGAAGGCACCGTCGGTTTTGTCGCGGAAAGGTAGTGCCTCGCGGGTCGAGTGCAGCGTAAGCTCGGGATGTGCGGCGAGGAAGGCCTCGACTAGGCCGAGGTTTTCATCGTGCTCGATCGAGCAAGTTGAGTAAACTAGACGGCCGCCGGGTTTGAGGCAGGCGAGTGCATTTTCGAGGATTTTGCGCTGGGTGAGCGCGATTTTTTCGATGTCGGGCGCTTGCAGGCGCCAGCGGACATCGACTCGGCGGCGGATCACGCCGGTGTTTGAGCAGGGCACATCGAGCAGGATGGCGTCAAAGCTGGCGTGCCATTTGGCGGGGGCTGGCTGAGTCCAATCGTGGACGGCGATGGTCGCCTTACCCGCGTGAAGGCGTTCGAGATTTTCTTCAAGTCGGGGTAAGCGTTTTTCGTTCGAGTCGGTGCAGACCAGACCATCTGCGGAGCCAAGTGCGGCGG
>JAYWAR010000136.1:0-5740 GCA_043782285.1 Akkermansiaceae bacterium
GCGATTCCCGCAAACTCGACGGCGATGGTGCGTTGTTCGTGTTGCCAGTCGTGAACGCCGGTGCGAGTGGCGACGACGTGTCCGTCAGCCATGGATGGATCTGCAGCCATGGTCCATTGCTGGCGGTAGGAAAACTCGACACGTTCACCCGGTTGCGGGGTATGAGACGGCTCCCACATTGCCACGGCGTTGTCGACGAGTTCATTGGTGGTGGGAATTTCCATCAGCATCACCCGGCCGGGTCCCCAGTCGGAGGTAGGTTCGATCCAGAGCGAAGGGCGAAGATGGTAATCCGCTTCACGGTCCTCGTAAGCACCGAAACGACGGTCGCGTTGCAACAAGCCAAAACCGACACATTTTTCCATGTTAAAGAAACTGAATTCGAGCTTACCGCTATCGTTCGAGAGTGGCCGCCACAAGCGCTCGCCGGTATCCATACGGATCGCTAGGCCATCCGAATCATGGACCTCAGGACGAAAGTCATCGAAGCGCCGTCGTGAGTTTTCGCCGAACCAAAACATGCTCGACATCGGAGCGATCCCGAGACGCTGGACGGCACGGCGAACGAACAAGACTGCTTTGACATCGACGAGGGTGACATTACTGGGGCTAATTTTGAATTGATAAGCTCCCGAGTAAGATGGGCCATCGAGCAGTGCGTAAACCACGGCTTGGGTGTCGTTAGCTTCAGGTTTACGTAGCCAAAATTCGCGGAAGCTTGGAAATTCTTCGTTGGTGCCCTCGACCCCGGTGTCCACCGCGATGCCGCGCGAAGAAATCCCGTGGCGTTGGTTTTTGCCGAGCGCGCGCCAGTAGCTGGCACCTTGGAAAACCGCTAACTCGTCATAAACATCGGGAGTGTTAAGTGGGTAGTGAAGGCGGAAGCCAGCAAACCCGCCATCGACGGGTAGACTGCGGCGTTTATTGACCAGCGGCCCATAATTAAAAAAGGCTTCTGCGAGACGGATTTGTTGATGATGAGTGCTGGTAAACTCATTGAGAGTCACCGGCTCACGAAACAAATAGCCGGGGTGGAAAAACATTGCCCGGAAAGGTAACTTCTCAGCGGTCCATAAAGCTTGGTCGGGATTAAAGCGGATGTCGCGATACTGGTCGTAGCTGAGCTCACTCATCCAAGTTGGGAGTGCATCACGGTTGGGCGTGATATACGGTTTATTGGCGAGATCTCGCGCGCGGCTCTGGATGTTCTCAAAACCCACATCTTCGCGCTCCCAAGTCTGGCATAAAACGGATGAAGTCAGCGCTCCGAATGTGACGAGCAGGATGAAATTACGTGGCACGCCTATGGACATAAAGCTGACTCGGCCTGTCAGTCAAGAATGGCAACAGAGAATTCTTCGTGTAAATTAAGCTTCTGGCGCAAGTCGAATTGCGTGATAAGTCAGAATCCCGTCAAAATCGATGCGATCGGGATCGCTAACGGCTCGCTCTGGGGTGAAATCGACGAAAAATCGCTGCACTTGAAATCCTGTGGCAGCGAGCTGTGCGATGAGTTCTGTATGCTCGAACCAGCGAAGGGTTTGCCGCGAGTGGTGGGTGAGCGGCGGGGTTCCTGAGAGTGAGTAACGGTGCTCGCGGCTGAGAACTTGAAGCTGATGATTGAGTTGGTGGCGGGTTTCTAGCAGCCCTAGGCGACCATCTGAGAGTGTGACTCGGTGGTCTTCATACCACTCGTTTTCTGGGAGATCGCCCAACAGCTCGGCATAAGGCATAAATACCGTCAGGTAGAGTCCGCCGTTATTTTCTAAAAGCGTGTGCCAATGATGCAGTGTTTTTGTGGGATCGGAGGCAAGTTGGAGGGTGAATGCGGGAGCCAGCAATGCGGCAAACTTGCGGCCATCGCTCCAGTTCGACATATCTCCATGGTGAACCAAGGGCTGAATGTTTAAGCGTCTTGCCCGAATTTGTGCCAACGTGAGCATGTCTGGTGAGAGCTCGAGCCCCTCGACCGGCAGCCCCATCTGCACTAATGGAAACATCAAGCGTCCCGAGCCAGAGCCAATTTCCAAGGCCGGACCTGGGAATTTTTTGAGGAATTCTGCCATCAGTGCCACCTCAGAGCTGTCATCTTCAGCCTCCCAGAAAGCGTCATGCAGTTCGGCTTCGAGGGACAGATAAGGTTGCGACACGCCGTGAAAATTAGGTGGCGAAGCAGGTGAATACCAGCTTAAGGACGGCTCAAGTTGATTTTTGATCGAATCGCAAATGGTACGGTGAGTAGCAAAAAAAATAGCCCAGCGATCGCTTGCATGGACAATAAATACCACGGCCATGGCCCGAGGTAATCGATGAGGCTCGGGTTGTCGGGGGGGTGTGAGGCGAAGGCGAAGTTACTACCTAGCAAGTGATTGGCGGTCATTGCACAGGCAAGATAGACTTGTGTCCAAGCGTAAATTTCGAGTGGTCCTTTCCAAATGGGTAATTTGGGCCGCCAGCCGACGACGATTGGCAAATAGAGCGCAGCGGTTACCACGGCGAAATGGTGGACAAAAAACATCACAAACGGTGGGTGCGGAAAGCCGACGGTGATGGCAGGAGTGATTAGCCCTTGGAGAGTGGCGGCGAGCCCCCAAAAATAGGTGAGTGCGCAAAGCAAGGGACGCTGGGTGAGCAAGGCGAAGCCTGCCGTGATTGCCGCAATGTCGCAGAGGTGGAAGGGTAGTAGGTTGTCGATCGATTTGGGGGTGTCGAGTGACCACCATGCAATTAGACTGAGTGGGTAAACGCTCAAGTTGAGCCATGCGAGAAAAAGAGTCGCGCATTTTTTGCCATTTCCGCCGCCACTGCCAATTTTTAAAAACGTGGCAACGGCGGTGATTCCGACACCAAGTGCGATGAAATGCTCACGACTGAAGGGATAAAATGGATGGGTCATCGAATGTTAAAAAATCTACAATGACAAGCGTGTGACTCGATTTGATCCTCACTTATCGGACGGATTAAGGGATGGCGTTAAGTTTTGGATTCGCCGATTTCGGCCCTCGCGGGGCTATGGTCGAGAAAGATTTCACGAGCGACGGCTTGGACTTCGGCATCGGTGACTGCCATGATTTTGGCGCGCCAATCAGCGGGGGACGGGACATGCCCAAAATCGAGCACTCCTTCACCTGCCCAGCCGGCGTGGGAGCCGGTGGTTTCAAAGGCGAGTTTGCTTTGAGCAATGGTGAGGCGCTTTACTCGGTCCAATTCGCCGGGGCGTGGGCCGCGGGTTACGAGATCATCGATTTCTCGATAGATGCACGCCAGTGCTTCCTCGCGTGCTTCCGGGTCGAGGCCAGCGCTGATTTCGAAAGCGCCAGTCTCGTCGAAAAAAGTCACGTCGCTGCTGATTTGGTAGCATAATCCACGTTCCTCGCGGAGTTCGAGAAACAAGCGTGAGCTAGCCGTTTCACCGAGCATCATACTCAGCATTCGCAGAGCATGGCGGGTTGGCGAGCGTCGCCCGGGAGTATGCCAAGCGAGCGCGAGCTGCAGTTGATCGGTTTCGCGGGTGTCGTGAACTGTTTGCGGTTGAGCCATGGTTCGGTCAAAGGGCTGTGCCTTTTGACCATGATGAAAGTTTGGCGGCAGATGAGGTAAAATCAGCTGTAAAATTTCATCCAAGGTGAATGGCCCTGCGGCAGCGATCACCACCTCGCTGCGGAAATGGTGGTGGTTGCGGAAATCGAGCAAGACCTTGCGGTTGATCGCGGTGATGGATTCGAGCGAGCCGGAAATCGGATTGCCTAAAGGGTGATTTCCCCACAATGCCGCTGAAATGAGATCGCCGATATGGTCAGCGGGTGACTCCTTGTACATCGTAATTTCCTCACCGATGACTTCGCGTTCGAGCTCGATTTCCGCTTCAGGAAATGTGGCATGCCAAACCATGTCGGAGAGCACGTCAACCAGCACTGGCATCAAGTCGGCTTCGCCGTGCCCTTCGTAAACGGTCTGGTCTTCCGAAGTGCAGGCATTGAGTTGGCCGCCGGCATTTTCGATTTCAAAACTCAAATCACGCGCGCTGCGGCGGGCGGTGCCTTTAAAGACCATGTGCTCGACGAAATGAGCCAAACCTGCGGGCAGGGCGGTTTCATCACGGCTGCCGGCCGGGATGTAGATCGAGAGTGCCGCGCACTCGGAATCTGCGACGGTCGCCACCGCAAGGCGAGGACCGTTAGGAATTTGAAGCCATGCGTAAGTTGCTTTGCTCATCGGAGAAGTGCCGCCGCCAGCAAAAGATCTGCGGGCGTGGTGATTTTTAAATTGGGATGTTCAGACTCGACGAATTTGACTCGTATCCCGAGCACTTCCATGGCCGAAACCTCATCGGTGACTGCTAGATTTTGCGCCGATACCGCGGCGTAGGCTTGCCGCAGGAGTGGGATTTCAAAAACTTGTGGGGTTTCCATCAGCCAGAGTTGCTCGCGGCAAACCGCTGTGGCGTTGAAGTTTTCCGAGTCGGCACGCTTTACGGTTTCGGTCACGCGCCGTGCCAGAGCAGCGGCACCATGTTCAGTGGCTGCTGCGACACAACGGTTGATGGCTTGAGGTGAGATCAAAGGACGTGCTCCGTCGTGGATTGCTACGAGCTCAGCGGCCGTTGAAACAGCTGCTAGGCCTGCCATGACCGAGTCTTGTCGATTGATGCCGCCATCCACCCGTCTCACCGGTTTAGAAAATAAACTTGGGTCGATGTCTTGCCAGCGTTCGATGGAGCAAACGATGACCACTTCGGCGATGGATGTTGCGGCGAGAAATGCCTCAAGGGTCTTGAGTAAAACCGGGCGACCGGCGAGCGGTGCTGCCAGTTTATCGAAGCCCATCCGCCGACTCGATCCCGCCGCCACGATAACTGCGGCACAAATTCGGGTTAGGGGAGTGGCTGCCATGAATTCAGTCTTAACAGACCATTGGCGACGGCGGAAAGAGCCAAATTTTTTTGCCAAGCGTGGGCGCAGGGTATTGGGTTTGAGATGTCATTGGGCGGAGGCGGCGCAAGGGTGAGATGGTTGGTTTTGGCGGGGTGCCGCGGGTAGATTTTAAATGAACTGGATTGCGGCTCGGCCGTGTTGAAGGGAATGACGGACAACAGCGCGTTGTGAGTGAATGGTCGCCCAGCGGTCACGAGGATATTTTTCTGTTGGATCCAGAGATTACCAAACAGGTCACGGGCTTGGCTCACCTCGCAGTCTTCTTTCTTCACGCTGGTGGGGATTATGGCCACGGGGTGGCCGTTTTCGGGGCGGATCACTTGCCACGCCGTGGATATCGCCTTTAGTGTAGGTGACGTTGGGGGGATAGGAAGGATCTCGAGGAGGATGCGTCCACGCCATTTGGTGACGCGGCGTGTGCTAACATCTTCGATATCTAGGGTGGCGATTGCGGATTTAATAACTGCGAGGTTTGAAACCGTCAGCGTAGCCTTTGCGGCCCTCGACGTTGCGCTCGTTGGGAGCGGCTCCGGGGTGAGCGATTTGCTCAAAAAACATGGCGGCGTTGATCAGGAGTTCGGAGATTTTGGGGATGGCGTTTTCGAGTCCGTCTTTAAGAAGGAGGTTGATGAGATCTGGATCTTGGAGATTCGATGATTGTCCGTTGATGGCTTGTGGTGTTTTTGATTAGCACCTTTAGCAACAAATCATGTATGATGAATGCACCCCCCGGAGGAAAGGAGGTGCTACCGTAGAAGCGTTCGATTCCGCTTCCGCCTCGTAAACTCACAGACAAAAATTCACAC
>JAYWAR010000137.1:0-5730 GCA_043782285.1 Akkermansiaceae bacterium
CATGCAAGTCGAACAGAGCCGAAATGGGGAGTTTTGTCTAGGATTTTCTCAGAATCAGGCTGCATCGGTGCGCTTCGGGGAGAAAAGATAAAGCCGTGGTGCATTGAGCGATTGGGACATCATTAAGCTTCCAGCCGGCTTTCAATTAGCATCTAGAGCTAACCTAAAAACACCCATCCAGCTACCCAAAACCATGCAATCAACCAACAACATGATAATCAAAGCGAGCCGCAGCCTGTGCGGCACCGGAGTCCTAGCGCTTCTCCTATCCGCATCGGTGGCGCAGGCCTCGGTCTCCATCACCGGCAACTATGTCGGTGCTACCGCCCCGATTCTCAACAGTACCTTCGGCACCTTGGAATTCGCACTGAATATGGGCGGTATTCCGCTCACCCGCGACGGGATCGCGTTCGCAACAGCAGGCACAAGCGATGTCCTCTCGGCACGAACATTCCTAGCGGGTCCTATCAATGTCGTGGGGACTACCTCGGGTGGAGCTAGTTGGGGAACTACCAGTCTCAGCGGAGCGGATCCGCTTTTCTACTCCATCGCCTACGCAAATTCGAGCCAAGGCTACACCATCGACCTGACTGGCTTGGATGCGGGCAAGTCATACGAACTGCAATTCCTGTTTGGTGATCCGCGCACAGGTTTCCCATACAGCAGAACCGTAACCGTGAGCGATAACCTTGCCCCGACCCCCAACACGGCGACAGCCACCGTGAGCTACGGCTCGTCAGCGGCTGGAGACGAGTTCGCCATGCTGACCGCCGTCGTGTCGGGCTCCACCAGCTTCCAATTCATCTCGCCGATCACGGGGCCGGGGACCGGTGGCCCGCTGCTCTCCGGCTTGGTGGTTCAAAGCATTCCAGAGCCGTCTGCGGCGCTGTTGGGTGGTTTCGGTCTGCTCGCACTGCTGCGCCGTCGCCGCGCGTAACCCACCAATCAGGTCCGTTCTTTTAAAGATAAAGAGACCGCCGGCTAACACCGGCGGTCTTTTTTTTGCGGCTTCCGTCAGATTGAAATTCGGGCGCGTCACCTCAATCCAGCACTTCACTCCCGCCATGAGCCCATCACATTCCACACCTCTCGCGCGCGTCATCTCTGCGGCAAGCGCCTTGGATGCTCCGGAAACCACTGGAGCGGTGAAAAACCGCAGCCGGGGCACCTGCGGAGTCTCGGTGCTGGCACTGCTCCTGTCAGCAGCGGTGGTACAGGCCGGGGTCGCCATCACCCGCGTGGTGAATGGGTCGAGCGCCCCGGTGTTAAACAGTTCTTTTGGAACGATGGACCTTGCCTTCAACCTCGGTCAGACCGGCGGTGGGACTGTCGTCCGCGACGGCATCACCTTCACCCACAACGGAGTCATCGGGACAACGTCCGTGGTGTATGGAACCGTCAGCGGGATCACTGCCACAGGCTCCTCAACCGTTGCTGGCACCGCCATCAGCAATGCCCCCCTTGGTGGAGATACGCTCTACAATACGGAGACCTATACGGCTAACAATAATCCCATGACCTTGGTGCTCACAGGATTGAATCCGTTGAAAGCCTACCGCATTCAGGTGGTGCATGGCGAAACCAGTATGCGCTCGTCACCATTGAGGTCTCTGGATCTACCAGTTTGAGCTACTTCATGCCCTCTGCCGGCCGGGGTCCATCTTTCAGCGGGCTCGTCGTGCAGTCCCGTTTGCTGGTGCCGTCTCCTGTCTTTTCGGCACCCTCGACGCAGACTCTGGCCGCAACATCCGTGTCTGCTGGGACCGTGAGTCGCGGGGTCACCGTAACCAACACGGGCAACGCCGTGCTGACCTTGGGAGCCCTCAGCTTTCCGGTGGCGGATTCCGCGTTCTCCAACCTCGTCGCGCCTTCGGGTGGCACGCTCGATCCGGGCGAGAGCGGGGAAATCACCTTTTCGGTGACCGCCACGGCCCCGGGCACGCTCACCACCACGCTTTCCGTCGCTTCCAATGATGCGTCATCGCCGAAAACCATCGCTCTTTCCATCGCCGTGGTTGCCGATCCAGCGCTCGGAGTTAGCAATCCCGCGGTGCTGCAGCCCACCGTGCTGGCTAGCGGTGCCGTCACCCGGAGCGTGACCCTCACTAACAGCGGCCCCACCCAAACACTCAACCTGTCCGGTGTCAGCTTTGGCGGCACGGCGGGCACCCAGTTCACCGCACCGACCTTTCCGGCCTCGCTGGCCCCCGGTGCCTCGGGGACGATCCATTTCACCTTCACGCCCGGAACGCCGGGGATTTCGAACGCCACCATGACGGTGAATAGCAATGCCCAAGGATCTCCTAGCACAGTGCTTGCCCTTGAAATCGAGACCTTGCCCAACCTCGCCAATGGCATCACCTATCGCGCTTATCAGGCTGACCGACCGCTCAATGCCATGCCGACTCTCGTCAACGACCAGACCCCGAACATCGACGAGGTCCGGACGGTGATCGACTATCAGGATTCGGACAAAAATGGCACAGCGGACGGCGGGGCCGCGTATGGCTTTGAGACGATGCCGCCGCTCGATCGCCTCGAGCACCTCTATTGCGAGATGATCGGAATTTTTACAATCACCACTGCGGGTTCCTATCAATTCCGGCTCACCGCAGAAGACGGAGCCCAGTTGAAAATCGACGGAATCCAGGTGATCAATAATTCCAGCGGGGTCCAGAGTGCGCCACAGGTCGTCACCAGTAGTGCACTCAGCCTCTCGTCCGGGTTCCACAATCTGGTCGTAAAGTCTTGGAACGGTGCTGGAAGCCCACGCCTCAAGTTGGAATGGCTCAAACCCGGGAGCGGCACTTGGGCAACCGTCGGAGCCTACAACGCCTCGACCCAACCCGATGGGTTCCAGACTGAAAACTACACCCGCGTGGTCTCTTCCGGCAGCAAGGCCGTTTACTACCCCGAGCAAGGCCAGACGAGCGGCGAACTCGCGGGCCTCCACCCTGGCTACACGCTCTTCACCATGGCGGGCGATTTCGGAGCTGCACAAGGCGACCCTGCCTTCAATCCCCCCAATATCCTCATTGACGGGACCAACACCCCCTATCGGCCGCAGACCGGCGCCCTCGCATTCCTGCCCGACGGCAGACTGCTGCAGACGAACTTTACGCCCAACAATCCGGGTGGCGGCCCGCCCCCGAACGATGCAACCGCCAACGACAAAATCTACGCAGTGACCGGCGCGGGTGGCAACGATATCAATGCGGTCTCAGTGCGCGAGGTGGCCGATGGATTGAACGCGCCCCTCGGATTGGTGGCCGTCGGCAACGATCTCTATGTTGCCGAGGTATTTAAGATTACCCGGCTGCGCGACATCAACAACGACGGCGATTACCTCGACGCGGTTGACACGGAGGAAGTGATCGCACCGATTGTGGCGGATAATTTCCACAACTGGACCTTCGGACTCATCCACCAGGATGGCTGGCTCTATTGCACGCTTTCCGCCGACATCGGCGGCACCGATTCCATTGGCAGCAACGGCTACGCGCCGAGCACCCGCGGCAATTGGTTCCGAGTCTGCATCGATGCCAACATCGCTCCGGTCGGCACCACCGAGCAATTGGCGGGTGGACTGCGCACCCCAAACGGCCTCGGGATTGGGCCGGAAGGAAAGTTCTTCGGCACGGACAACCAGGGTTCCTGGAAGCCCGACAACGGGCTTTACGAGCTGACCCCCGGTCACTTCTACGGCCACTACAACCTCTGATTTCAGTCCAGCACCTACAACGGCATCGCCAACCCGAACTCCGTTGCCGCCACCGGACTGCTCGACCCTACCCGCCAGCCGAGCGATTTCTGGAATTCATCGGTGTATTGGGCAGGTGTTTCATCACCCACCTATGCCAGCCCGAACCAGTCCGGCACCGCTCGCGTCACGCCCCCTGCGGTTTACATGCAGCAGAATGTCATGAGCAACTCGCCCACCGACCCGCTCCTAATCGGGAACCAACATCCCATTTTCAAGGGTCAAATGTTTGTGGGCGAGCACCGCAATGGTGGAATCCGCCGGTGCTTTATCGAAAAAATCAACGGCCGTTTCCAAGGTTGCGTGATGAGATTCACCCAAGGTTTGTCCTGTGGAGTCAATCGCATGCGTTGGGGCCCAGACGGCGCACTCTACCTCGGCGGTATCAGTGGAGGCGGAAACTGGAAGTGGCGCGAAACCACCTTCGGCATGGAGCGCATCGCCTTCAATGGCAACGACGCTTTCGAAATCCAAACTCTGCGCGCAGTGACCGGCGGATTTATCCTGACCATGACCAAGCCAGTCGCTGCGGGGGTCCTCAGCAATGTGAGCAACTACGAAGCGCTCCCCACCGCCAGTTATCCGAACCCGTCCTATGACTATGGCGCCGGGAAATCGAACGGCCCCACCCTCAGCGTGAGCAATGCGGTGGCGCTTCCAGACGGGCGGAGCGTGCGCTTGACCGTGCCCGGCATCGTCGCGAAGAGCACTGTCCACCTGAGACTCAAAAACACGATCATCGCCACCACCGGAAGCCCGCTGTGGTCGGGCGAGGCCTTTTACACGATGAACTCCCTCCCTTCCGCCTTTGAATCCGCTTGGGCCGAGTGGGTCACCCAAAACTTTCCCGGCAGTGCCGATCTCACGGTGATTGCGCCGACCGCTGATCCGGACGGGGACGGCACCAACAACCTCGGTGAGTTCTTCGGCGGGAGAAACCCGAATGCGATCAATGGCAGTGAGGACATCAGCATCTCTGGCAACCCGAGCTTGTTGACGTTGAAATCCCGTGAACCAGTCACGATTCCAAGTCCTCTGGTGGTCCGCTGGAAATCATCCGAAAACCTGACCGACTGGACGGACATCACTGCTGGTGTGGAGTATGTGAGTGGAGTCGCCGCAGACACCGGATTCGTGACCCGAAGCTACCGCTACAGCGCCCCAGGCAATCCTAAATCCCTCTTCATTCGCCGGGCGGTGGTGCAACCCTGGGTGCCACAACCCAGGCTCCACCTACAAAGCACGCCACAGTTCTGATTTTGAAACCTTCAGAAGCGGAAATTGAAACATTAAATTCATCGGCGGCGGTCCCTTAGAATGGTTGTTTCAAATTGCATCTGTGCCGATTCGTGAACCTGCACGCGGCATTCAATTGATTCCTAGATCCAACCCAAAAAACCAACCCCTCCCATGACGACTACCCCCATCATCAAGGTCGGCCGCCGCCTGTGCGGCACCGCAGCCCTGGCGCTCATTCTATCCGCACCAGCGGCGCAAGCCGGAGTGTCCATCAGCGGTAATTATGTCGGTGCGACCGCGCCGATGCTCGACAATGCCTATGGTAGTTTGGAATTCGCCCTGAACATGGGCGGTAGTGCACTCACCCGCGACGGAATCGCGTTCACGGCGGCAGGCGCAAACACCGCCTCGCCACAAACATTCCTATCGGGCGGCGGCCTGGGGGGGGGCATCAATGTTGTGGGGACCACCGGCGGAGATTCTTGGGCAACATACAATTTCGGGGGAGGCGACACGCTTTTCAATACCATCGTTTACGCAAATTCGAGCCAAACCTACACCATCGACCTGACCGGCTTGGATGCGGGCAAGTCATACCAACTGCAATTCCTGTTTGCTGATCCGCGGGGCGGAAGTTACCCATACACCGGTACTGCCAGCGTGAGCGACAACCTTACCCCGACTCCAAACACGGCAAGCGCCACCGTGAGCTACGGCAAGACAGCGGTTGG
>JAYWAR010000138.1:0-2043 GCA_043782285.1 Akkermansiaceae bacterium
TCCTGCATCGGAAGGAATCCTACCGCTGAAACCGCCATGAGCATCCACCCGCAAATCATCGAAAAGGACGGACGCAAGGAATTCGTCGTGCTCCCCTACGAGGAGTTCCTGCAAATGCAGGAGGAAATCGAGAACTACGATGACCTCCGCACCCTGCGCGAAGAAAAAGCCACCGCCCACGCGAAACCCACCCGGTCTCTCGACGAGGTGCTGAGGGAAATCGGGAACTGAACCTGTCGGCGACCCCCTCCCGCATCTTCCACCACCCACCAATGCCCAATGTCTGTTATTTGGGACCCCGAAGCACCGCCCGTGAACTCAACCTCGAAAACCGCCTCGACAGGTCCCCTCCGCCTCTCTAGTTCCAGAGCGGCAGCACTAGACGTAGAGAGATTTCTCTACATCTGGTGAGTTGCCGGGGAATACTATTAACACTGTTCGGCGGAAAACTTTAAGACATGAACACAATTACCGATTTTGAAGGATGGCTTGACCAAGTAGATTTAGGCGGTGAAGGCTAAGAAGACGTTTACAGTCTATATCGAGCAATCAACGAAAGTTCACAGTGGGGCAGATTCGAGTGCAAACAAGTGGTCAACGATGACAAGTGGTTCATCACAGCGGACTCCATTGATGACCGTCTGATGTTGGCGTCAGAGAAGGCACGGCAGTATTTCCTAGGTCACATTACCAGGGAGCATTGTGGCGATATGGAGATGGAAGGCTGGTATTATTACCACCATGCAATGGTCAAGAACGACTTATGGAATTGAGCGAGCAAGACGTCCCTCATAATGCCTGATCCGCCGCCAATTCCAGCTGTCATGACCGTTCAACCCGCAGTCGAAGCCACTGCTAGGTTAGGCGTAGGAGGCCTTCAACGTTAGTCAAAAAATACCATGTTCGCTAAGATCCTCAGTTTTTTTCGAACCAGTTTCGGGCCGATCCGACAGCACCAGTCCACAGCCAGGATGAGCTACGAAGAACTCGTGCAGCAGTCGTCCGATTTGATCAGAGGATATAGATTCTCAGCGACCCTTCAGCCACGCATTCCGCTGACGATTCTGCGGAGACATGGAGAAGTTCGAAGATCAATTCCCAATGGCGAATCCATGACGGAGTCACCGTTCTACCTTTGGACAGCAGAGGTGGACGAAGAATACTCATTCCTGTCCGAGGGCGGTAGCATGGCGAGTGCTGTGGGCTACGTTCCCACCGATGGAGGCGATTTCTTGACGTTTTTGGTGCGATTTCGGCAGATTGTCGAGGAACCACGGGACCCCGCGTTTTCTGAATTCGATGACGTGATTTCCCGTGTTCAGCGAATCCGCAGTATTCCAGCCGGAATCGGATACGATCTTGATCCCGACTACAAGCTTCAGCGGCGAAAGCGGAAGGAGAGCCAAGGAGACTATCACCAATTGCTATCACGTGGTGACATGGACTGGTTGCCCACGTTTGTTTTGTCAGAGATCGCCTCCTATACGTTCGACGGTTTGAGTTGGACGCAGATAGAGGCTCTGAGGCAGCAGGGTTTTGGTAGTATTAGGGAGATTCTGGAAGCTCCCGATAAATCACTGTTGGCGGTTAAGGGGATTGGCCCAAAGCGTCTCGATAGAATCCGCGCCAACACAAACATGTCTAATCGGTATGTGGTGGCAACCGACGATAGCGTCCTTGGTTGAATTCTAAATCGATAGGTTCAGTCCCGCCAAACAAGCATTGGCTCCAATTCTCGACGAGGAATTCTGGATTTTTCCGATGTGTTTCAAGTCTGTTGATTCACCTGCCGTGGGTGATGATTCCGAGGCTGCCGGCGACCAGTCGCGCGGCGGTATCATCGGTCAAGAACAGGCCGTGACGATGTTTAATAGCGGTAAGCAGCCAATTTGAATTCAACGTCCTTGGCTCGCGGTTTGGAGGGTAATTCAGATGGAGCGGACGGAAGAATCGAGAATTGCGCTCTCGCGACGGAAAGCTAACTTAAACCCATGATATTCAAAGCAGTCATCCACGAAGCGGAAGAGGGAGGATTCTGGGCTG
>JAYWAR010000139.1:0-5722 GCA_043782285.1 Akkermansiaceae bacterium
AGTGCTTCGCCCGGGCCAGGAGCGGTGGGTTCAGGAATATCGATGATGACGATTTCTTGAGGCGCGGTGAATTGGATGGCTTGCATCAGTTATTTTCAAGTAGGCCTTCGAGATGGCCGGAGTTTTTCACAGGAGCGAAAATCGCGAGAACCTCAGCGAGTAGCTCGCGGTCAAGCGGCTGTTCTAACCACTCTGCCCATTTGCGGATGTTGGTTGGATTCGCGGAACCCGCAATGGTCGTGGCAAGACCCGGATGTTCGCAGGAAAACTGAAGGGCTACTTGGGCGATGTCCACTCCACGGTCGGCACACAATTTGGCAGCAGCGCGCGCGGCGGCTTTGACTGCTTCTGGCTCCTTTAGCCATTCGGGAAGTGGCGCATTGGTGAGGAGTCTGGCAGAAAATGGCCCAGCATTCATCGCCCCGATATTTTTCGCAGCGAGACGCGGCAAAAGTTCCTCGGTAAACGTGGTATTTTGTAAAGTATAGCGGTTATAGGACAGCACACAGTCGATGTCATCTTCCACATGATCGAGCACTTGGTTGAAAGTCTTAATCGGATAACACGAAAAACCGATAGCACGGACTTTACCTTGTTGTTTTAACTTGAGAACGGCCGGCAGAGTTTCCTCCCAAATCTGTTGGAGCGGCACGAATTCGACATCGTGCAGTAACAAAACATCCAGATAGTCAGTGCCGAGACGTTGAAGTGAAACGTGGATCGATTCCTCAACACGCTTGGGAGAGAAATCGAAATGCACATCCGAGTAGCGACCGAGCTTGCTGCCGAGCAGGTATTTTTCCCGAGGGATACCTTTCAAGCCAAGACCTAACATAATTTCCGACATCCCACGGCCATAGAATGGCGAAGTGTCGATGAAGTTCATCCCGAGATCAATCGCGGTTTTGGTAGAGAGCATCGCCTCGTCGAGCGTGATCGAGCGAAACTCGGCACCGAGTGAGGAAGCTCCAAAGGACAAGATAGGCAAGTCGATGCCGGTGTTACCGAGTGGACGTGTTTTCATATTATAGCAGTGAGCGGATCGAGGATATCGTTTGCTTGGCGGCAGACTCGGGATCAGGCAAGGGTAAAATTTCGGCCGAGAGGTAGCCTGAATAGTCGATTTCCCGGAGAGCCGCGATCACCGCTTGAGCATCGGTGTGGCCGAAGCCCATCGCTTGGCGGTTCGAGTCAGCAAAATGGACGTGGCCGATATGCTTGCCTGCAGCAAGGATCGCAGCAGGGAGATCACATTCTTCGAGATTCATGTGAAAGAGGTCGGCAAGCAGCACGACATTTTCCAGATGATGCTGTTCGAGAAATTTAGCAGCGTCGCCAAGTCGGTTAAACAGGTTAGTTTCGTAACGATTGAGCGGTTCGTAGATAAATGGCACGCCATGAATTGCAGCGCGTTCGCCGCAACGACGGAGACCTGCGACCAATTGCTCAAACGCTTGGGGATGGCTGTTTTTGCCCTGCATTGAACCAAGAATCGCCGGAGCACCCAAGCCACCGCCAAAGTCGATCATCGCGAAGACGAAGTCGAGGGCCGCCTCGCGCGTGGCCTCATCGGGGTCCGTGAGGGTTAGCCCGTGCCGTAACATCCCGGCCCCCGTGCCAACGGCGGCGATCGCCAGCCCATGCAACGCCGCGAGTGATTTCAACTCCGCCACCGAAATCATGTCGGGGCCGGGCAAGAACAACTCAACCGCATCGAAGCCAATCGCCGCCGCAGTTGCGAAAGCTTCGGCTAGAGGAGTACGCAGAACAAAAGGTCCTGCCAGCGCTTCGGCAACCTGCGAGAGTGTGATAGCGGTCTTCATCTAAAAATTAATTTAAATTCATTTAACGGAATTAATTTTGTACCCTTCAGCCGGTCTACTGGACCATCGAAAAAGACTAGCTCATTCTCAAGCCGTGACTTAAACTGCTACGAAGATGAACGTCATCCCAAAAGGTACAGTCATTCCACCGCCAGGCCGCCCCAGTTGGGGCGCTAGCGAGGACTTGCCGCTACTATACCTCGGCTGGGGGCAACGCGATTTCGCCAAAGATCCCTTGGCCATTCACTACGATCTTGGCACAAATTACTACGTGTTATTGAGTGGTGAAATTATCGTCACCACCAACCAAACCAACCAAACCGTACGCGGCCCAATCGCCTTACTGTTCGATCCCGGTTGCGCCTTCGGCATCACTCAAAGCAACCGAGCGACGGTCGAAATTCTGGTTTGGATCTGGCGAGATCAGCCGGTAGTGGCCGAATTACGACCGAAACCGGGCAGCTTTCTCGCTTTAAATTTACGGTCACGCTCGATCGCCGCATTAAGCGAGATGCACACCCGTTGCCGCAACGAAGTCGCCTTAGCAGACAGCCAATTACCTCGGACTCTCGCAGCTTTACGCGAACTGTTGGAGGTGGAAATTTTACGCGGAAACCACAGTGGTCCCGCCGAGGATGAAATGCGCTGGAAACTGGCGCAGGCATGGATTGCTGGCAATTTAGCGATTCACGCGCCAGTTCCGGCACTTTGCGACTACCTGCGGATGTCGCCTAGCACTTTGCATCGTTTTTTTCGGGCGCAGACCAAGCTTTCACCCGGGGCTTATTTTCGCCGGATCAAAACCCAAGAAGCCCGCAGACTCATCCGCGAGGAAGGCTGGCAAGTCAAAGCTGTTGCCTATCATTTAGGCTATCGGCATGCCAACGATCTCAGTCGTGCACTCGCCACAAGCCTGATTCCTTGATCAAGAAAGCCGATCTCGAAAATCGGCATAGGTAAACTCACGCACAATTTCTAACTTCCCATCATCCTCCTGAAGTGCAATCGCCGGGTGCTTGACCCCATTGAAGGTGGTCGTCTTGACCATGGTGTAATGAGCCATGTCATCGAAAACCAAAATATCGCCGATTTGAAGCTCTCGATGAAATGAGAAGTCGCCAACCACATCCCCCGCTAAGCAAGTTGGGCCGCCGAGTCGGTATGTCCACTCACCCACTTCACCTGCTAGATGATAGTTTTCACCTTCGAAAATCACGGCAGGCTTACCGTCGGAGAGAGCAGAGTCCACCAGGAAGACATCCGGTCGGTATGGCATTTCCATCACATCCGGCATGTGACCAGTGGCAGAAATGCTAAGAATCGCGAGCCGGTGACCGGCGGATTCAAAAACATCCATGACTGTAGCCCGCAGCACACCGGTGTGGACGGCCACCGCCTCGCCCGGCTCTAACCAAACATCCACTTGATATTTGTCACGGGTTTCGCGGACCAAGCGGATCAACCGCTCGCGATCGTAGAACGGTTTGGTGATCCAGTGGCCACCACCCATATTTAGATACGTAAACTGCGGCAAACGGAGTAGCTCACCAAATTTTTTCTCAATCGCAACCAAGGTCAGCTCGAGCGCGTCCGAGTTTTGCTCGCAAAGCGTGTGAAAATGTAGGCCCGAAAGTCCTCGGAGATCAGCACCGACGAGTTGTTCCGCCGTGATCCCAAGGCGAGAGCCCGCGACGCAAGGATCGTAAAGCGGCGTGTCACCCGTCGAGCATTCTGGGTTGATCCGAAGTCCGCATAACAGCTCACCGTTTTGAAAACGAGGATGCGACATCACCTTTTCGCGGAAACGGAACCACTGCGAGAGCGAGTTAAAATCGAGGTGATCGGTAAATTCGCAGAGTTCCGCCACATCTGCCTCATCGTAGGCTGGCGAGTAAGTGATCAGATGTTTTTGAAAATAATCCCTTGCCAGTTGAGCTTCCCACAGGCCTGAAGCACAACAACCATCGAGATCATCGCGGAAATACGGAAAAGCTTTCCAGCAGGCAAAGCCCTTCAGCGCCAGTACCAGTTGGCAGCCGGCAGCTTCCTTTACCGCACGTAAAAGGGCGGCATTCCGTTTCAAGGCAGCAATTGAGATCACAAACATAGCGTCTGCGCTGACTGAGGGGGGAAATCGCCGGGGAAGCCAGCAGTTTTTGGGGTTTCTCCACGCGAATCTCGATATTTAATCTAAAACTCCGCCAGCCGCTCGGGTTGACGAGTCGCCAGTCTTTATTAGATTGAGTCGATGCGACTCGACCGATTTTTGACCCGCCGCGGCAGCCACTCATGCAAAGAGACCCAACGGCTGTTAGTCACCGGACAAGTGAAGGTCGATCATCAGGTGGAAACCAACGGGCTGCGGAAAATTGACCGTTTCAGTCGGATCGAACTCGCAACGGAAATTTTACAAGCCAAGGAATCGGTTTACTTGATGCTGCACAAACCGGCCAGTTATCTGAGCGCCACGACCGATCCGCTGCATCCAACGGTGATCGAGCTGATTGACCATCCCTTGCGCAACGAGCTGCACTTGGCAGGACGACTGGACCGAACAACGACAGGATTGCTACTCCTCACAAATGATGGCCGCTGGTCAAAACGGATCACCGAGCCGACCGAAGAAATTGCCAAAGTTTACCGCTTAACGACCCGCGACCCGATCCGCCCTGGGACGGTGGCAATCTTCACCACAGGAATTTATTTTGCTTACGAGGATCTCACTACCCGGCCAGCGCGACTCGAAATCCTAGCAACGCGTGAAGCTCGGCTGACTCTCCACGAGGGCCGCTACCATCAAGTAAAACGAATGTTTCATGCGCTTGGAAATCAGGTTTTAAGCCTACATCGCGAGCAGATTGGGCCCCTGGTCTTGAATGACTCACTGCTACCGGGAAGTTTCCGCCACTTGAATGCTGCAGAAGTAGCGTTTTTCTAACGAATCCGCCCCCCTCTTAAACTTAAGTATCTCCTCACTCGCGTCAGTTTAAGGCGAGAATGCCTGATTCTATAGGTGATTTCCGGATTCGTTTGTCCCGTGCGACGTGCCTCGGATCTGGATCGAAAGCTGCTAACTCGGCCAGATCGCGGACTTTGATCATTCCCACTGCCAGAAGGTCGTAGAGTTTTTCATCACTCAGCCTTGCCTGTCCGACTATCTTTCCGATCCTCTGTGCGATCTTCAATCCGAGTTGAAGGGCGATCATTCCAGCTAACACCAGCGCTTGCAGATGATGCTCGTTACTCTTGCTGTTAAGAGCCTTGCCAAGCTTGAGCGCTTGCTTCCATGCTCGAAAGTCGATCTTCACTGCCCAACGGGCGCGGTCGACTGCGGCGAGTTAGTTTACATCCCCCAGATTGGTCAGCATCAGGTGCCAGCTGTCACGGATGAGACCTTTTGTACTGGCGTTCTTGCCACAATCCCGTGCTTTCTTGCGAGGTGTGACTCGCCGTGCTGCTGAGACTTCCGGGGCCGCACGAATGACGATGAAACGACATTTCTTGCCTTGCCTTCCGGCGATGGTATCGAGATCGATGATGCCGCCACGGAAACTTTTGAAATATTTCTCCAAGCAGTGCCCATCCACGAGCATGATACCGGTGGTCAACGGCAGGAGGGTGAGCCACCAGGCGCCACGCGGTTCGATGACAGTGAACTCACTGAGGCTGAAGTAGCCCATGTCCCGTAACACAAGATCGCCTCGCCGAACCTCGATGACGAACTCCTTGCCAATGGATTATTCCTGCTCAGTAACGGCTTGCAGCCGCCGTGGGACACCATGGAACCGGTTAGCCTGGAAAGGAAAATGACAAAGGTATTAACTCCCAGATTTACCACGGATTGCGCTGATTTTGAATGATTTCACTGAAAGAATTGGCAGCAATTCGACTCACCTCTT
>JAYWAR010000140.1:0-5720 GCA_043782285.1 Akkermansiaceae bacterium
GCCGACCGCTTCTTCGAGCTCGAAGAAGCGGTCACGACGTTTGAGAATGAGAGCGGAGTAGTCCATTTTTTGGGTAAATACTGAAAGGCTGAAAACTGAAGGGTCGCAGGCCACCGGGGAATTTCCGCAGGGCCAGTCGGGAGATGAAAGATGCAGATCTCGCTAACGAAACCCGGAGGCTTTCTGGTTAGGCGGTGAAGACGCCAAGACCGCAGATCGCGCAGCACGAGGCCGCATCGATCGGGGGGGGAGATGGCAGGTCAGCGGCGACATAGCGGCAAGCTACGGCTTCCTCTCGATTGGGCAAGAAGGATTGAGCCGTTCATGCGGAGTAGGATCCTCAAGCCAGATGATCCGGCCTAAATTCATCGCAGATCCTTTACAAGTGCCGCTTGCATCAATCGATTCATCCGCTTGAATAGGTGGGTCGCAAACAAGTTCGTTGATTCATCCTATGAATCGGCAAAATCATCAGCGACTGATCCGTCAACTCCTTAAAAATATGCCTAAAGTTCGCCTTGCTGGAACCGTTCGTGGAGAAAAAGACCCTAACCGCGAAATTCGAGCCCGCTTGTTATACCGCTTATTCAGTAAAGGCTGGGATATTTACAACTCGAATGGCGATCAACGGATTTCGCTGGCGAACATTGAGCGTAAAATCATTGAGTCCGATGCTTTCGTATTTACCCCGGGAGCCACGCTGGAAGACCTTTTCAAAGCGGTTTCGGTGTTCGTCGGCTACCAGACTTTGGATGTGAATCTTGCGGGGAAACCGACGGTTTTGCTCAATTCTGATGGCTCGTGGGATCGCTTGTTTGCCTTGCTCGCACACTTGAACAGGCTTGGCACGGTGAAGCAAAATCACAGCGACTACCTGCGGCTTGCGGAATCCCCTGAGGAGGTCCTCGAACTTTTAGAAGCCACTCGCCGCGACGGGATTCCGAGTGTCGGCCGCGAAAAAATTGGGATCCACACGGTCGGCTCATTCGAGACCGCTCTGCCTTTGGATCACGAAGGCAGCGTATGTGTGTTTTGTTCGGCCTCAATTGAAGATCCGTCCTATTTGAGTGACGGTTATGAGTTCGGCAAACAGCTTGCTGCGAACCGCCTCGGCTGTGTCTCCGGTGCGGGTAACTCTGGAATTATGGGTGAAGTGGTCCGGGGGTCGGTTGAAGCTGGTGGCTGGACTGGCGGCTCTAACGTGCCGCACATCATTGAACTCGAAGGGCTACCCGTCGGTCTCTCGAGCTTCTGGCTTAAACCCGACATCTACACCCGGATGGAAATTATGATTCAAAACTCAGATGCCTTTGTGATCTTTCCCGGGGGTTCCGGCACAGTACAGGAAATGTTAGCCTTAATGATTTTTAAACAACAAGGTCACCCCTCAATGATCGGTAAGCCAGTCATTATCTTCAATCGCAAGGACGCGCAGGGCCAATCCTTTTGGACGCCTCTGATCGAAATGCTCAGCATCTGGTGTTATGATGGCGAGTTTATGGTGGTCGAAGAATTGAGCGAATTGATCCCAACTGTTCAAAAATTGGTGGTCACGCCGAGAAATGCGGTTGCCTAGCAGCCTGTTGGACTCTTCTCAAACGAAGCCTTCCTCCTGGATGAGGAATCGGGGGTGTGTCAGGGACCGGTGGTGTCGCTCTGCTCAACCACCGGCTACAGGCTGCGAAGCCTCCGGCTTCAAAATACCGACCATCCGCTCTTCTTTCCGTCTTCCCACGATCCCGGTAGGGATATCATCCTGTAGCCGGTGTCACGGTGGCGATTGTGGGGATTTCGAATCACGCTGGGAAGCTGCGGCACTTACTCGCCAACGACGAAAATCGGAAAACGGTTCTCAAAGAAGTTGAGGGAATCAACGCATACCTAGTTCCAGGATTAAATGTAATCGTGTCGCCAAAATCCAAAGCTTTGGATGGCCGGGCGCTTATGGAATGGGGAAATAAACCAACGGATGGTGGTAATTTTTTCCTGACATCTGAGGAACGTTCTGCACTCATCGCCGCCGCCCCCGCTGCTAAAAAATACATCGAACGTTTTTTGGGAGCGCTGGATTTCATTCGTGGTCGGGAACGTTATTGTCTGTGGATTCGGGACGATGAGCGCGAGCAAGCAGAGGCGATTCCAGAGATACGGCGGCGGATTGGAGAGGTCGCGAAAATGCGGTCTGAGAGTAAGGCGGCGGAAACTCGGCCTGCGGCTGCGTTTCCCCATCGTTTTAGACAAATTCAATCTGTCGCCATTGAGCGAACCTTGGTCGTCGCACGCGTGAGTTCGGAGCAACGTGAGTTTTTGCCCATCGGTCTTGAGAGCAAAGAAACGATCATTGGCGACCGAAACTTCGCCTCTATGACGCGCTGCTCTGGAACATGGCGCTCATCGCCTCGCGGCTCCACCTCGTCTGGATCGGCACGGTTTGCGTGAGGATGCGGACCGATTTATCCTACTCCAACACCCTCGGCTGGAACACCTTCCCGGTCCCGGTGCTCACCGCGCAGAACAAGACCGACCTCATCCGTTGCGCGGAGGACATCTTGCTGGCCCGCGAGGTCCATTTCCCTGCGACCATCGCCGAGCTCTACGATCCGGTAAAAATGCCCGCCAACCTCCGCGAAGCCCACGAGCGCAACGACGAGACGCTCGAGCGCATCTACCTCGGCCGCCGCTTCAAGAACGACACCGAACGGCTGGAAAAGCTCTTGGAACTCTACACCCAGATGACCGCCATGGCCCCTGCGAAAAAAGCGGGCAGGAAGAAGGGAGGCGTGGCAGAGCGAGGCCCTGCGTCGGATCGCTCTGGCACCCCTGCCGGGGTGCGGAATAGGGGGCTTCTTGGGTCCGGTGGTGTCGCTTCGCTCAACCACCGGCTACAGGCGTTCATCCCTCCGGGATGTGGATGCCCGATTCCGATCATTCCCCGATGCCGATCATTCCCCGACGCCGGAGGCTTCACATCTTGTAGCCGGTGGTTGAGGAGCAACGCGACGACACCACCCGATCACGTATCCCAAGAAATCCGCACCCTGACAGGGGTGCCAGCAACGCGCCGCCATTCCATTCACCCTACCCAAGCCGCAATCTGATCTGGCGCGGGATTCGCCTTCGTCGGGCGGCAGGTGTGCTGGACGTGGGCGGCGAGGAGTTTTTTATCGACTTGCTATTCTACCACCTGAAGTTGCGCTGCTACGTGGTGATCGAGCTGAAGGCCGGAAAGTTCAAGCCGGAGCACCTCGGGCAACTGAGCTTCTACCTCACTGCGGTGAATGCCCAGATCAAGCATCCAGATGACAGGCCGACCATCGGCCTGCTCCTGTGCAAAACGAAAAACAAGGTGGTGGCAGAATACCAACTGGTGGAATCGCTGCCCGCCGAATTTCAAACCAGCCTGCCGAGCATCGAGCAAATCGAATGCGAACTGGCGGGCGGCATCCTAAACGATTCCGAAGAGCCAGCATGAGCAACGGACGAGTCTTCTCCATGCCAGAAAGTCAGGCTTAATTCACAAAACAAACGATTTTTAATATATGGACATTTCCACTTTCCAGGCCGGACGCTATGAGCAACGCCTCGAATACAAGGCGTTTTTGGCAGAGTCCGTTTGTCATGAGTGGGTTGTGTCCGATCCCGAGCTGACCGACCTGCTTGGCCGGGTGGACCGGGTGGACCGGTTCGGCATCGAAATTTTCGACGACCGGCTAATCGCGGTGGATAAATTTCACCACGTTTCCACCCATCCAGACAACCGGCTGAGCGAACATTGACCGCAGCTGCTTGGAACGCCTGCTTCACCGCTTTCTGGCACCGGCGCGCTTGGATCTCGAATTGCAGGACCGCTTCGGTCTAGGCGTCGATCCGCAGGAATGGTTTCTCGCGCCCTTGCCGGTGATTCGGGAAGTGATCCAACGGCTGATGGATGGCTCGATTGAAAATTGCCGCTACGACCCTGAATCCGCACAAATTTTGGTTGGTGAATCCGAGAGGATGAGCGGATTGTGAATGAATCGCACCCATCAATCGGCGATCCTTGCAACCGCTCATCCGTTGTTAGGTGGTAACCTAACAGTTTCGAGGAAGAAGGGAATTACGGCAGTTTGATTTCCGCGGATTCCCCAGTTTTGAGATCTTGCTCGGCAACCGTTCGGTTGCCTTCGGTTACGGTGAGGTGCTGGTTTTGGCCACGGCGCTCGACCACGACATCGAAGTTTCGGTTGAATGCTCGAACGGAGCGAAGTGCCATTTTCGGCCAGCCATCCGGAAGGCGTGGGGTGCAGCGGAAACGATCCAGCCCAGTAGGCAGCAGCCCGAAAAGACCCTCGGTAAAAATCCGGCAATAGAGGGCGCTCTCGGAGGAGAGGTGGCGTTGGTCGCCTTCTGGCCAAGATTCGACGGGGTAGGGGACATGATCCCCTAGCAAGCGGCGGCGGCTGTAACTGGTAAGGTAGCGAAGAGCGGTGGTGGTTTCGCCCGCTTGAAAGACTCCACGCAGGCCGTAGAGGGTGGAGCGGTCCCAGAAGGCCAAGTCGCCCGCTTGGGAGGCAAGTCCGTCGGCAGTCCAAAGTCGCGGTGAAAACAGCGCGGCAATGGTGCCATCACGGCGGTCCATTAAGCCCATGCACAGGGGCAGGCAGATCCACGAACGTAACAAGTCGTTACCCTCATAATAGCGGTAGGTTTCGAAACCTTCAACCTTGGCTCCGAAATATTGATTGATCGCCTTGGCGAGCACGTCTGCTTGTTGGTCGTAGGCGCTTGACTCCGTTTCCATGGCCAAGGCGCGACCGAGATTGGCGGCGGCGCGCAGTCCGCCATAATACAGCGAGGAGGTGGATAGGTTGGCTTTACCGGTGGGGAGGCGGCCTTCGAGTTCATCGGTGTTGGAAGCGATTACGCCGTCTGCGGTGGTTTGGCGGCGGGAGTATTCGAGGCACCACGCAATCGCGGGCCAGAGTTCTTTGGCGATCGCCTTGTCGCCGCGGGCGAGGCAAAAACGCGCGCAGCCGTAAGCATACATTGCTGCATCACCACGGTCGCCGTCACCCTTACTTAGGCCAATTCCCTCGGAATAGATGGAGGACGGAATGGCTTTGTAATCCGGCAACATGTGTTTTTGGAACAAGCGGTAAGTGTCTAAAGAGGCTTGGTTGCCATTTGGATCACCGAGAAAAGGGAAAAACGGTCCAGCGTATTCGACGTTGTCGTTACACCAAGTCGCCGCATAGTAAGCCCGCCCGCCGGGGGCGAGCATCATCCCGGCACGGGTAGCGTTGATCGCCTCGGCGACCCGGAGTTTGCAGTAAGCGAAGGCGCGATCGAGTTCGGGCTCAGGAGTTTCGAGGCGCAAATCGCGCTGGAGGCTTGCCGCATAAGTCCGCCGAGCAGGCTCTTCGCGAGCGATGTCGATTTTGGCGGCAGGCTCGGAATCGAGGCGACCGCTGAACAGCACGGCGAAGACCATTTCCTTGCCCGGGGCAAGCGAGAAGGTGCTGGGTGCGGTGCAAGTGACCTCCGTGACGTTCAGCCCATAGGGGCCCTCGGTGGTTTGTCGCAGGGTCAATGGAGCCACTGCGATGGTGTGTGCGACTTGGGTGAGGTTGCGCAGTGTCCAGCGGTCGATGGCGGTTGGCGAGGTGGTGCTGGGGAAGGTGCAGCGTGTCACGGCGAATTGCTTGCCGACGAGACCTTGAATCGTCAGGGTGCCGTCGAGC
>JAYWAR010000141.1:0-2034 GCA_043782285.1 Akkermansiaceae bacterium
CAACTGGCCAAACGATTAGCTTCGGCGCTCTGGCGGCGAAAACTTATGGAAATGCTCCCTTTGCACTGACGGCTACTGCTAGCTCGGGATTGACGGTGAATTATGTGAGTTCGGATCCTCTTGTCGCCAGTATTTCGGGAACTAACGTGACGATCTTGAAAGCGGGTAGCACCACGATCACCGCCAGCCAAGTGGGCAACGGCAGCTTCAGCGCCGCCACTCCGGTGGCCCAATTGTTGATGGTAACTGCACCTTCTTATTCGGGTTGGACAACGGATCCTGCTCAGGGACTCACTTCTGGAGTGAATGATGGTTCGTTGAATGATCCCGATCGTGATGGCATTACAAACTTACTCGAATTTGCTTTGGGGGGTGCACCCATGGTTCCTTCGCCGGCGATTTTGCCTAAATTGACGTCACTTGCAGGAAGTTGGGTATTTGAGTATGATCGTAGCGATGCTTCGATCGCTCCGGTCACCACTCAGGTCGTGGAATATGGCAGTGATTTAGCAGGTTGGACGACGGTGACTATCCCTACGACGAGTGGTGGTATGGTGACGATCACGGATGGTGGCTCCTCGGACCATGTGAAAGTCACGCTTCCAGCGGGTGGAAACAAAGCGTTTATTCGCCTCAAGGTCAGCCAATAATCACAGCCGCAAATCGCGGAAGAATCATCAGGTTATGGATTGCTCCGACATGTTCGGAGCAATCTCATTTAAGACATTTCGGTCAGGGGGGGTAGGAGCTTGATCCGAATTTTCAAAAACTCATGTTTCAGGATGTCGGCATTGTTTTAAGTTCCAAGGGTCTGAATTCACTCATGACTGATTAATATCATGAAGTAAAAGTTCCAACCCTCGCGGATCAAATGGGAAAAATCACCCTCCCCGCGGCCATCCCAGTCCAGCTGTGGGTATATGATTAAATACGCTACGGCCGTCATCCTCTTACCCGTAAAATGGGGTGCTTGCGTGGTGTCCGTGCGGCCCCCTCCCTGCTGCCGCTATCAGAACGGCTGGCTTTACGGAGCGCTGGAAGTCGGCGGCAACGGCAATGAATTGCTTTTCACTTGACCCTCAACACGCAATGGGGGCTTGGCTTTTTTGGGCAAATCTCCAATCACGAGCCTGAGGTGATTCGCAACCGGGACTGGGCGGATCTCGATGCTTTGAGAAACAGATTACTGCGCGGATTAAACCGTCTTGGGAAAACACCAAACGCGTGACCCGTTTGATGGGTAACGGCTACCAGTTCTCCGAACTCAACGCGATTTAGAAAAAAGACTTCAGGCTGTATAACTAGATAAATGGTATAAGAAGGGTATCAAAATGCACACCCAGATCAACCTGAGGGGCCCTATTTCTAACCTGCATTCATATCACCGGAGCACGGCAGTACAACATCAGCTGGCTCAATAGCCTGCTGTGCGAACCGGGTGTCTTCTATCTAATCGATCGCAGTTATATAGATTTCGTCTGCCTCTTTCTGATTGCTGATTGCCAGCGCGGGAGTCTTCTTCGTCACACGGGCCGAAAGCAAACTGCAATTCACTCGGCACCACTTGCTGCTGGTAGATCGCTTTACAAGATGCGACGGCGGATCGATCTGTTCTTCCGATGGATTAAGTAACCTCTACGAATCAAACACTTCTACGGCACGAGTCCCAACGCGGTGAAGACGCAGATATGGATTGCGGTGACCACCTATCTGATAGTCGCCCTCCTCCACAAGCAGCTAAAACTGCCCGGCACTCTCCACAAAATTTTGCAGCTTTTGAACGTTGAACCTTTTGATAAGCTTATTCTTAATGAACTACTTGCGGTATCAGACCATTTAGTTTAAGGAAATTGGCGTGGAGGTTTCGTCAAATTGTTTAGTTCGGAACGGAGGGAGCTGTTGGTAAATAATGACAGAACCCGGCTCGCATCGTCCGAGTCGTTGCGTAGCGTCATGGTGATCTTGTCTTCAAGGGCTTCCAAAGTCGGCCAGGCTGTGTTGCTGATCGTATTCTTGATGATCTCTCAGAATTTT
>JAYWAR010000142.1:0-2034 GCA_043782285.1 Akkermansiaceae bacterium
GGTGAAGGTATCACTGGCACCGTTGGTTAAGCCGAGCCGAAGGGCTTGAGTGGTTGATGTCGATGCAGGCAAAGTACTCAGGTTAAAGAAGGCTCCCACGGTGAATGAGCCTCCAGCTTGGAAGGTACCAGCGGTGCGCGACTCACTGCCGGCCCCAGAATAGGTTGCTGCGGCCGCGTTGGCGAGAGTGAGTCCGATCGAGCCATTAAGTCCACCTGTGGCTGTCTCAGTGTAAACGGGCGTAGTGGAGTTGGAAAACAGCGTCGTATATTCGCCGGTAGGATCGAAATCGATGAGACTCGATGCGCTGGCAAGCGACGCGACACCTATGCTAAGTAATGGAATGAGTAAGTGAGTTTTCATACAATGATTTTTTATCAAATTGCAATTTATTAAGGCTAAAAAATTTTCAATGAAATAAAACTTCCTACAGCCTAATTTTATTTTCCTGAAATTTGCAAATATCGTTTTGTTAAATTTACTTCTGAGTCAAATCGTTTGTCCGAAAATTTGTCAAATTCCTAATTGAATTCAAGTAGGATGAAAACTTAGGCAGTGATGGCATATTGAATTCAGGGTTTCACAGGTCTGACCCGCAGCGAGTCGTTCATTTCCTCAACCGCTTCCGCCGCGCCGACGCATAGCTCTTGGATTTGAGACATCGCATTCCGGCCAGGTTTTTCAACTCCTAGGCCTTTGAAAGAACTCACGGGCACGGATCACCAACCGCCCGAACCCACTCCCCGATTCCGGTAAATTCCTGTGTAGATCCGGCTTCCCACCCCGCCTCGGATCGTCTGCAATGCCCTTGTCTTCAAAACGACGGCGAGATTCCGCCCCCTCTGTAAAGCCGCATGAAACTCCTCAAAAACCAAAGTTTGGATCGAGTCATCGATGAACTTCGTGCCAGTTTCACACCTGATTCTTCCTTCGGCCGACCCATACACCTTGACCGGCGATGATTCCACCGGGCCTATCGCAACCAACTTTCCAACCCAAGGATTGCCCGCGGTTTCGAAGAGTGGTTGCGGAAATCCATTGAAGTGAAGTCCGCGCCTGATGACCTTCCACAGGCAACCTTGGTCATCAAGGATGCCGCAGGAAAAGCCACTCAGGTCATCAGTGGAAACTGCCCGCTCACAACCGCCGGTCTTGGCATCACGCCAGGAAACCAGTTCGGTCTCGTGCTGGCCACCGAAACACCGGAGGAATCCCAGCTTTTTGCAGCATGGTTTACCCAGTTGTGGGATGCCCCGCCAACATCCGCCGCCGCCAAGGATGCCCTGTTGGCCCAACTCGGAAAACTATCCGCCCATCGTGAGCCTTCCCTCATCTACGCGCTGACTCTCCACTCGCTCTTCAAGGACCGGGGCGACGAACTCGACATCGACGATCCCGCGTTCGAGAGCTTGCCAGTCGGGCGGATGGTGAAAGTGCTGGTGCAGGACGTCGATCTCGTCTGCTGGAAACAGGATCTCACCGAAGACCGCAACCGCCTCGCTCTACTCCGCTGCGCACCAAGTCGATACCGCCCGCGATGCCAAGCTCGGAACCCTGAGAAGGGTGATCGAGAACAAAATCCGCCCCCCGGAAATCGGCATTATTTTTTGTCTCCGCGCTGAGGGCAAAGTCGCGATCAAATCCTTCGAGCCGGACTATCCGCTCGCGCCTCATTACCTCGTCCACGTCGGAGAAGACAGTACAGTGCTGCCGCCCTTCACCCAAGCCAAGACCGTGCTCGACTGCCTGAAACGGGTCCGCACCGGGCAAGATCTACCAGCCGCCGAAGCCTGCACAAGCTTTGACAAAGCCACCAAGCAGGGCGGTGACATGTCCCACGCCCGCAAGCTTCTCGCCACCGCCCTCGCCTCGGTCATCGGCAAAACATAACAAAAGGCCTGTCCCGAATGGCACTCACTTAAGTGTTTTTGGGGCAATTTCTTCGACTGGTTTTTTGTAGCGGGAGCGATGTGGTATTTCTGTCATTTGGTGGCGAGAGCGATTGAGAAGTTGGTAGGGCTTTGGTCTTCGTTT
>JAYWAR010000143.1:0-5700 GCA_043782285.1 Akkermansiaceae bacterium
GGAACCATTGAAGGAGCTGACTGTCGACGATCCGAGCGCAGAAATCGCGGTGACCTAACCTTGTTAGTAGGCGTGCGATGTTGGAGCAGAGTGCCAACATGCTGTAGCGGGCGAAGGCCTCTAGGCGCTTGGCACAGGTGGCAGCGGTGTCGATTTTTCGGTCAGTCAGCGCAAGGTTGATGAAATCCTGTTCCAAGCCCGAGGTGAACAGAATCGCGTCGATACGCTGAAGCTAGGTGCGCTTTTCGCGGTAGTCCACGGGACCATAGACGCAAGGAAGTGCTGAATGAAGAGCGGGTTGGTAGGTGAAATAGACTATGATTCGAAATTAGAATTGGTGTGATCACAAAATTATAGTCACCGAATTCAGGGCATGGGAGTCTTTTAAAGCTCTTATGCTCTTCTTCTTTTACGGCAAAAGGTAGATCCAGCAAGGGATCGCGGGGGCTGGGACAGGCGCTAGATAGAGGGTAGGAAATCGTTTCCTGCCCCTCTTGAATTAGGTCGGCCTCCCAGTCCCCATGCACTTTCGCTCGAAAATGACAGTCGGTCGCTCTGCAATATCTACCCGATTTTGGATCTTTATCACGCGCCCGATCCTACTTTCTCTCCGGTAACGACGCTTACCGTTGATCCTGAGATTGGCTGCTAGATAGCCACCGGCTTTCTTGTCATCCGCAATGTGTTGATAGATCGTCTCATGACCTAATTTCAAGTACCAAAGGCCAAATTACTTGCTAATCTGATCAGGGTGGATTGATCCTCAGACGAGCTCCAACATCGTCCTGAATGGTACCGACCATCACCTTCGGGCTGCTCTTTTCCGGCTTTTCCTTTCGGCTGCGAGACGTTCCACTTGGGAAGGTTGGTAACCACGTTCACCGGGGTTGCGGGACATTTGCCTCCTTGACCGTGCCTTGGCTGAATCCGATAGCTTACGTGATCTCGTTCTAGAGCATTCCGATTTGCTTCATATTCGCGATCACTTTACGATTTTCCGTACAGAGGCGGTAATATTTGTTACTCACAGTCAGTTTATTGTAAAACAAGACTGAACGAAAGTTGAGGCATGGGCCTACGCCGAAGCTCGTATTTTGGAACATGGCTAAATCAAAATGATGACCAAGACAACTAGTCTAGCAGTCTGTTGGATTTGAACTTTTTCGAGATATTATCTGCCAAGAGATATTCGGCTGCTTGTGGTAATTCACGCTCCTTTTTTTTCGTGAAAATTCAAACATCAGTCTGGATTCAAATCTAACAAATATTTTATTTCTGAGTGTTTCGTCTGCTCCAACGACTTTGATTAAGGACACTTCTATGAACTCATGATAATCACAAAATAAATGACTCATGGAACCATAAATGCTTCTATTCACTGCAATAGCCGAGCGAAACGAATCAATTAGCCAGACAAGAAATTTTTTGTAAGTCTGATAAATTTTATTAGTTGCAATCCATGAATGATGTGCTCAATCAAATAAAATCTTTCATAGACTGAAAAATATTTATTCCTATGCTGGAGGTATCCCTGTAACACAGACAAAGGAACCGGGTGATCGTTAGAGATTTCATCCCATGTTTATCTTTAAGCTTCTCGTTTTGCAATTCCTCTTCGGCTTGTTTGACGAGCAGACCCAGTATCAGATTCTCGACCATCTCAGTTTCCATGACTTCCTCGACATCACAGGGGCCGACACGGTCCCGGACCAAAACACCATCCACGAATTTTGCGAAAAGCTGACCCGCGCCCAACTCCACGACGAACGCTTCGCGACTTATGCTGGTCACGTGGAAAAAAAGATTTATCACCCACAAAGGCAACATCGTGGATGCTTTATTCGTCGAAGTTCCACCCCAGCACAACCGCCGAGCGGCGAACGAAAGCATCAAAAACAGCGAGCTTCCAGATAACTGGAAAGATAACACCAAACGCCTTAATCACGAGAATTTAGATGCCAGGTTGACCAAAAAAACCCGCAGATATTTTCGGCTACAAGAGTCACGCCAACGACGATATGGATAACAAGCTGATCATTCGCGCCGAGGTTACCTACTCATCCGTCCATGACATCCAAGCACTCGGTTCGGTCACCTGCGGGGGCAGCACCAAAACGTGATCAGTCACCGGATATTGTCGGGCCGACCTATGAAGCGGTTCCCGAAAGCAAAGGTATCCTAGCAAAAATCTATAAAAAAAGCGCACGCAACCGTCTACTAACAACGAAATAAAAACGGATTAATCGGGCCAGTCTCGCAAGCGTTGTCGGGGCGATCACGTCTTCGGCTATATGAAAACGAACATGAAAGCAATGGTGAAGCGATGTATTAGATTGCACAGAAACCAGGCATCCATTATCTTCTGTAACCTGGTATGTAACATAGCACGCACCGAACAAATTATCCGGTTAAAGCGACTCGACCGAAAAGCTCCAAGTTTTACTAACAAGAAATTTACTCGCGCGAATATATTATCAAGAGTGGCACTGTCGAACAACTCAAATGCCTAGGATCAGAGAAAGCTGGCTAAATAACCGCAGTCCCTTCTCTCCAATCGAGCAACTGCAATGAATTTCAAATTTTTAATTTTAAAAAATAGTTTTAAAATTGCCTTTAAAATATTTTTCGATTTTTTTCAAAATTATATTTTGTATCCTTTAATCCATATGTTACGTTTTAACCAAAGAGTTTGCCACTGCATTATACCATTATTACATCTAAATAAATTCAAAATCCCAAAAAAAACAGCCCGTATACCGACACCAGTAACAAGTAAAAATAAGCCAAGCCACTTTTCAAGTCCATTCCAGTGTATTTTTATTAAGCTCACTTTCCCTAAATATAAAAGTAAAGTTTTATCTATCGAATTTTCCGAAGATTTTCCAACTTCGTGAACTAACTTCGCAGAAGGACAAATAACAGGACGCCACCCACTATTCCAAGCACGTATTGAAAAATCCACGTCTTCACCATACATAAAGTAACGCTCGTCTAATCCACCTAATTGATCCCATATTAATTTTGGTACTAATAAAAAACACCCTGTGATCACCCCAACTTCTTTTACACTATCACGCTTCCAAGGTCCTAATGACTCGGGATCTAACCAACGATTTCTAGGGAAAATTACTGTTAAGCCGACAGCAAACATTATCATACTCCACAGAGTTGGCCTTCCCCAGCACGAGGAAGGCTCTAAACTCCCGTCTAGCTTAAATGTTCTTCCACCGTAAAGACCCTGCGCTGGATTTTTTTTAGCAAAATCCACGATAACATCCACTGTATGATTGAGAATTATTGTATCAGGATTCAACAGAATTATAAACTCTGCATCTGCGTGATTTACTCCAAGATTAACACCAGCAGCAAATCCTAAATTTTTTTTTGAAATAATTAACTCAACTTTCGGAAATTTACAACGAACAATTTCAGCAGTATTATCTATTGAGTTATTATCGACTAAAATTACTTGTTGAACTATTTTTTTCCTCTGGAAAAAAATACTTTCTAAACAAGATTCAATTTGGCCTAATGAATTATACGTTACAATAATAATTGCTACTTCTGCTTTCATAATATAAATTATTTATTATTATTTAGCAAAATTTCTAGGTAAATTTTAAATTATGGTAAATCTCTAAATTTTTAATAAATAAATATTTAGAGTAGCTCGGAGCCGCCATAACCTTAGGCTTTTCTCATGCACAGATAGATCCGCAGGCTGAGGCCTTGATCGTAAGACCGCAACTAGAGATTCCACCCGTTATAAAACAGGACGATAAGATTACCCATGAAGTGCCTCGGGACGAGTTGACGCGAAGTGTAGTCACCCCAACCCCATTGATTTTTAAGTTCGTCCAAGCTGTTTTTTGCATCCCTTCGGTCGCGGTAGTGCTTGGGAATGGCGATGCGGGGAACCCAATGGGATCTAACGAGGTGACGAGCACCGAGATTTTTTCGCTCCATGGGGTGGCTTGGGCGTCCCAACCTTCGCTCCGGGTTTTGGGTAGAAAATTTTGACGATCTTTGCCACGATGGGGCTTACCGATTATGGTAACAGGGCTATTTACGGGTCCTTCACGAACGCGGACGAACCGCCTTTTACGGGTCCAGCTGCTGAGACGAAGGGTAGTTTCTAACGCTTGCCAGCCGTCGCCTCAATCTTGCCAGAAATCTCTTTGACGCATCATGCGGGTAACGTGCTTTTTGACTTTTGGCGTATGGCGCATATTAAAAAGACAGGAAGGTTGCGTTGCTCATGCTCTAACATGGTATTCTCGTTGCCGTAGCCGCTGTCACCGCGACTGAAGATGTGCCATTGATGACGGAGAAGTTTATCTAACGTATTCCAAATTCCTGGTAAACCTTTGGCAGTAGCATGCTTATTCCCGTGGCACACTTCTACAACGAAGCTGATGCTTAAATTTCCCACGAAATCGCTATGATAAACGTGGCTAGGTTGTCCGGTTTTTTGGGGGTTGTAACCGATCGCAGCACCTTATTGGCGATAGTAGAGGGGCTTTAAGGTGACGTCGATGTCAAGGATCCACGGCAGCTCTAACATGGCAGGGCAATTGGCTGGCTAGGAGCATTGGAGGGGGCTGTATGCGTGAGGAAGTGGGGAGCTTCGGCTCGATGCTCGATATAGTGATCGAACGCGGCGTTGAGTGAACTGAACTTTTCTTGTGGTATGAGGGCGAAGATGGCTCCTCATAAAAGTGCTAGATTTTTGGCTCCTTTGGGTTTGCGCCGCACACTTCGGTCCTCACGCCAGTGGGTGCTGTCACGCCGCCAGTGTTTTTTCCACTGACCCGTGTTTGCGACCGATCTTGGCCAACCTGACTAAGGTTGCCGCGCCTTCCTCAACGCTGAGGATGAAGTGTTGGGGTTCTTGCTTGAGCTCGCCCCCACACTTTTGCTTATAGTAGCGGGTGAGGCTGGCGACTTGCCCCACTCCGGGAAAGAGGCTGGTGTCGAGATCGAAGGCGGCGACGCGTAATTCGCGATATTCGATGCGGCCTTGGGCGCACTCGGTGTCTGAGGTCCAGACGGCGGGAAGGTGGTCGAGCTTTTGTTGGGCCTGCGCGTGAAGGCTAGCTGGTTGTCTTTGAGCGCGAGGTAGGAGTCGGCCCCGGCGGCAGTGATGATAAGTGCCGTTTTTTTCGGTGTCGAGGGCGTCACCGGTGACCACGGCGTTGGCGAGAAAGGGGGCAGCTTGCTTGAGGAGCGTTTGGCTAACGGAGACTTTGCAGTCGTTCTTTTCCCCGCTGTAAATGCGCATCGCTAACGACACTCCGTTGTGATGATGGCAGAGGTTAACGATGGCTCCAAGTTGCCTTTTCCACCGAGGTCTTTACCGTCGATGGCGAGGGGTTTTGATAGCAAGTCGCCGTTAGATCGAAGCCACTGATTGATGGCATGGGCGAGGGAGTCGGGTTTGATCAGGTTGATGATGTCGTTGAGGGCGTCGTAGTCGGGGAGTTTGAGCAAGCCGCTTTTCGGGTCGCGGCGAGTGAGGCCAATGCCAGCGCGCTGGTGCTGGTTGAGCGGACCGCATTTGGCCCACATGGCTTTTACATCTGGGGCTCCGCAGAGCAGACCTTAGGTGGTCATACCTAACAACACACTGAGCGGGTGGTGGCGATTCTGGGGGGTGCGCGAATCGTCGATTTGTTTAAAAGCGTCCTTGAGGCTGCGCAG
>JAYWAR010000144.1:0-2032 GCA_043782285.1 Akkermansiaceae bacterium
CGGCTGGGACGGCAGCAAAGGATCTTGGTGGTGGGCGCAGAAGATTGCCATCCTTGTAATATCCTGCCCTTCAATGCGCTGCGCGCACTTAGTTCGCAGTGTGACAGTTCCCTTGCTCCTAGGGCATTTGATAGCGCCCGTGATGGCTTTGTCATCACCGGTGGCAGCACCGTGCTGGTGTTGGAAACCGCAGAGGAAGCCGCCGCCCGCGGTGCACGGATCTATGCCAAACTCCGGGGCTGGGGGCAGGCGAGTGATGGCTATGACGTTGTTGCTCCCGATCCTGCGGGCGCGGGGCTGGCTCGTGCTATGAGCTATGCTATCAAAGATGCCGTCATGAAACCGGATGAAATCGACTATCTCAATGCGCACGCGACTTCCACCGTCGCGGGTGATATTGTTGAAATCCGCGCCCTGCGCGCTGTTTTTGAATCTAGCAAATTCCCACAGGTAAGCAGCACCAAGAGTCTAACTGGCCACGGTTTATCGATGTCGGGAGCGATGGAGGCGGCATTTTGCTGTCTCGCGCTCGAAGACCGATTCTATCCGGTTTCCGCGAACATTACCCAACTGGATCCCGCATGTGCCGGTGTGCCGATAATCACGAAGGCGGTGGAAGGGTTCCCCCTAACGGCAATGAGTAATTCCAGCGGCTTTGGGGGGGCGAACGTCTCGTTGATATTTTCAGCTTAAGAGAAAGCCCATGAAAAGTAGTCAATTTAAGGTCACCGGTCATGAGGGGGTGGTCTGAGAATCTAGACCACTCCATGCAATGATCATACCACTAAAGAATGTCAAAGTTCACCGAACCACGGCGACTGAAAATAGTAACCCATCAGGCCAAACATTTTGGACTCAAATCTTCATCACTACTTCGAAAGAACCGCCGCATTGGTTCCTGACGCACTGTGCGTGACCACCGATGCCAAGGATTGGAGCTATGCGGAACTGGATGCGGAGTCGAACCGAATCGCCCAGGGGCTGATCTTAACATTCAGGATCACCCCCCGGGATCGGGTGGCAATCTTGTTAGCTCCGGGAATTGATGCCTATATGGCAATCTTGGCGATTTTAAAATGCGGAGCGACGTATATCCCCATTGATCCATCCTTTCCCAAGGAGCGCATCGAAATGATTTGTGGAGACGCAGAGGTTCGTTTGCTCATCGGGGAAAAGGAGATGATGGATTTGAAATGTGGCATTCTGCTAGCTAGCGATCGACCTGCTTGCGACGTTTCCAGTTCAGATCTCGCCTACATTATTTACACTTCAGGCACCACCGGCAGGCCAAAAGGAGTGGGGATATCGCACGGGAATATCTCAAATTTCCTCAATGTCGTATCTAAGTTGTATGGGGTAAGGCCGCAGGATCGGGTCTATCAGGGAATGACTCCCTCTTTTGACTTCTCATTGGAAGAGGTTTGGCCCACTTGGATTGCCGGGGCAGTTCTGGTGCCAAGCCCTCCTTCAGAAAATCGTTTGCTAGGTGAAGATTTGCATGCATTTTTGAAACTGCAAAAGGTCAGCATTCTTTATTGTGTTCCCACCTTGTTATCGACGTTGCAGGAGGAATTGCCAGATTTGCATACTCTCAATGTGGGTGGCGAAGCCTGTCCCCATGAGCTGATGGTCCGCTGGAGTCGTCCAGGGCGGAGGATTTTAAATACTTACGGTCCCACGGAAACGACGATCACGGCGTCCTGGGCGGAGTTATCGCCAGATCGTCCCATTACGATCGGAAGGGCGCTTCCTAGCTATAAGATTCAGTTACTCAACGAAGTGTTAATTCCTGTCGAAACAGGGCATCACGGCGAGATCTGTGTAGGCGGTCCGGGCGTCGCTCAAGGCTATATTAACCGCCCTGAACTAACAGCAGAAAAATTTATCAATCTTAACGGCGAGCCTTATTACCGAACAGGAGATTTGGGAAAAGTAGTCGAGAATGGAGAAATCGAATTTTTAGGGCGCATCGACACTCAAGTGAAAATACGTGGCTATCGCGTCGAGCTCGGTGAAATCGAAAGTTTGCTCT
>JAYWAR010000145.1:0-5691 GCA_043782285.1 Akkermansiaceae bacterium
TCGTCCTGTTGCTCGCCGTCGATTACCGGAAAATTCTCGCCCGCTTCACCGAAACGCCCGATTCCGAATCCGGCACCGGTGAGTTCTACACCCTCCCGATCTTTGCCTGTGCCGGCATGATGTGGCTCGCCTCCGCTAAGGATTTGGCTGGGGCCTTCGTCGCCCTCGAGCTCGTCACCGTCACCTTTTACATCCTCGTCGCCTACATGCGCCGCAACGTTGGCTCGCTCGAAGCCGGGGTAAAATATTTGATTCTCGGCGCACTCAGCACCGGTTTCCTTGTTTACGGCATCGCATGGGTTTATGGCAGCACCGGCACCATGAGCCTCGCAGAACTCCCCGAGCGTCTGAGCCACATCACCAACACCACCCCGCTGCTATTTGGCATCGCTCTGGTGATGATCGGCCTAGGCTTCAAAATCGGTGCCGTGCCGATGCAAGTCTGGATTCCCGATGTCTATCAAGGTGCACCCACCCCGGTCACCGCGTTTCTCTCGGTCGGCTCAAAGGCTGCCGGCTTCATTCTCACCATCCGTTTCCTCGAGCCCTTCCTCGCCAGCGATCTCACCCGCGGCCCCGTCCTCACCCTGCTGCTCATCTTGGCCTGCGCCACCTTGCTGTTTGGAAATCTCGCCGCCATCTCGCAGACCAACTTCAAGCGGCTGCTTGCTTATTCCTCGATCGCCCACGCCGGATTTCTCATCCTCGCGCTCGCTGCTTGGAAGCCAGAAACGGCTCTTACCGAAGGCTCGATCAATGTCGTTTCCTTCTACCTTGCCACTTATCTGTTGATGACCCTCGGCGTTTTCTTCGTCCTTGCCCAAGTCCGGATCCAGCGCGATGGCGAAAATATCAGCGACTTCAACGGCCTCGGGAAAACCAACCCACAGCTCGCCCTCGCGCTCACCGTGTTGCTCGCCGCCCTCGCTGGCGTGCCGCTCACCGCCGGCTTCTGGGGGAAATTCTTTGTCTTCTCGCTCGCCGTCGAAGCCAAGCTGTGGTGGGGCATTGGCATCGCGGTGATCGCTGCCGCCGCCGGTTTCTATTATTACTTCAAAGTCATCCGTGCTCTCTGGTGGGCGGAACCTGCCGGAAGCGCCAAAGCCATCGTCCTGCCTAGCATCAGCAAAATCTGCATCGCAATCCTCACCCTGGCAGTACTGGTCCTCGGTTTCTGGCCGCAGCCGATCTGGGCACTGCTCAAATAAGCGGTTCCAGCTGTCACAGCTGGACGCAAAGTCGTTATTGCACTTTTCACGCCTCATCCACAGAATTTGATCATGGAGCTCGACCTTATCGACGTGCAATTCGACCTTCGAAACATCATCCCCCGCGAACTGGAGGAAGCGTTCGAAGACCCATTTTCCGTGCGTTTCCAACCCGATAATGAGCGCGCCGACGGCATCTCACGCTACTACGCCCTTGGCCGCACCGTGGCTGACCGCTATTTGTTCCTGTCGTTCTGGACCGACGGCAAAATCACCCGCGTCGTCGCCGCCCGCAACATGTCCGACGCCGAACAAAAATTCTATGATCGCAAATACGCGGAATTCCGCTGAACTGACCTTATTCCCATGAATCCCGTCACCCGCTGGACCGATATCCCCGAATTTGCCGATGAGGCAACCGAAGCTCGATTTTGGGAAACCCACGAACTCGACGGCCGCTTGATGGCCACCTCGGTCCACACTGCCGATTCTCGTGAATCCACCACCATCACCCTGCGCTTCGATCCACGAATGCTCTCACGAATCAAACGCATCGCCCGCGGCCGCTTTCTCAACTACCAGTCGATGATGAAACAGTGGCTTGCCGAACGACTCGAAGAGGAAATGCGCAAACTCTAAAGATGCTCAAAATCCCCCGACAGCCGCAGTTCTGGCTCGGCGCATTCTTGCTCTGGTTCGCCACCTTATGGGTGCTTTCTTCATGCTCGCTCGGCGCAAGTTTCACTCCTCCGCTGCCGAATTTCGACAAGCTTGAGCACTTCGGCTTTTTCTTCGGCGGCAGCGGCCTGCTCTGCGCCTATCTCTGCCGGAAACAACTTGGCCCACCGCAGTGGCGACAGATCCTCATCCCCGCAATCGTCATCATGGCGCTGGTCGGTGGACTTGACGAATACCACCAAACCTTCACCCCCGGCCGCAGTGGCAATGACCCTTTCGACTGGCTGGCTGATTTGTTGGGAGCCACGGCCGGTGCTTTTAGCTTCAAAATGATTCATTCCCGGTTGCGCTGAAATTCATACCCGCCCGCGATTCACCCTGAGATTTCATCTTCCCAAGCACTGGCAACTGGATTAAACGATCCCCATCATGAGCATCAATCAACTCGACCAATTGAAGCAGTTTACGACCGTCGTCGCCGATACCGGAGATTTCGAGTCGATGAAAACTTATCAGCCCCAGGACGCCACCACCAATCCCTCGCTGATCCTCCAAGCCGCCGCCAAGCCCGAATACCGCCACTTGGTCGAGCAAGCAATCCGCGAAGTAAAAGCAACTGGCCTCAGCGGCCCGGCGCTCACCGAAGCGATCCTCGACCGAATCCTGATCCTCTTCGGTTTGGAAATCCTCAAAATCGTCCCCGGCCGGGTCTCCACGGAGGTCGATGCTCGGCTCTCGTTCGACACCGCCGCGACCATTGCTAAAGCCCACCAACTCATCGCCGCCTACGAACAAGAAGGCCATTCCCGCGAACGGATTTTGATCAAAATCGCCTCCACTTGGGAAGGGATCAAAGCCGCCGAAGCGCTTGCCAAAGAAGGCATCCATTGCAACCTGACCTTGCTATTCTCATTCGCCCAAGCCGTCGCCTGTGCCGAAGCCGGTGTTCGCCTGATCTCGCCGTTCGTCGGCAGGATCCTCGATTGGCACAAAGCCGCCACCGGCAACGACTTCCAAGGCGACCAAGACCCCGGGGTGATTTCGGTCCGCTCGATTTACAATTATTACAAAAAATTCGGCTACCAGACGCAAGTCATGGGTGCTTCCTTCCGCAATAAGGGCGAAATCCTAGCCCTCGCGGGCTGCGATCTTCTCACCATCAGCCCCGGCCTGCTCGCCGAGCTGCAAGCCTCGGATGAGCCGATCACGCCACGCCTCACCGCCGAGGAAGCCGCCGCCTGCGATCACTCAAAAATTAGCCTCACCGAGAGCGATTTCCGCTTCCTGCTCAACGAGGACGCAATGGCTACCGAGAAAACCGCTCACGGCATCCGCGCGTTCTCGGCCGACATCATGAAGTTGGAAAAACTCATCGCCGAGATGATCTAAAAAATCGTCCACCACTTGATCAAGCCACGGGAATTCCACCCGTGGCTTTTTGCGGCACTCGTGGCCCCTACCCGCACCAATCGGCGCTGTCCCATCAAAAATCCAAGATCTCTTCAGGGCAAGGGTGGTTTCCCTTGCCCCTGCTGCGCCCCGTCCCTATGGATTGCACCGGATTTCTCCCGTGTTCTGATGAAAATTTTCCGACTCTTTCTCGCTGCCATTTCCCTTCTGGCTCCCGCCTCGGCAGTCGGAGCTGAAACGCACGCCGAACAACCCGCATTTGTCACCGCCATCGCCAAGTTCCCGGCACAGGAACAAGCTCAAGGGATCGGCAGCATCGCCGCCAAACTGAAATTTCGCGCCCAACAGCAACCCTTTTTGCCCGTCGCGACCGCCATTTTCCTGCTCGCAATCTTGCACACGTTTTTTGCCGTCCCCATCACCAAGCTGTCCCATCAAGTCCAGCATGCCCACGACTCCAAAATACGCCGCTTAAGAACCACCCGCAGTGAAATAACCGTAGCTTCTAACCTCGTCAGTTTTAAAGCAACGCTACTCCATTTCCTTGGCGAGGTTGAGGCGATCTTCGGCATCTGGGCGCTCGTCTTGCTTGCCGCGATCTTCAGCTTCTACGATTTAGCGGCGGTAACGGGCTACATCAACACCGTCAATTTCACTGAACCGCTCTTCGTGGTGGTGATCATGGCCTTCGCCTCCACGCGACCGATTCTCCATTTTGCCGAGTCCTGCCTCCGCTTCTTCGCCCGTTTTGGCAAACAAACCCCAGCCGCTTGGTGGCTCTCAATCATGATTGTCGCCCCCTTACTCGGCTCCTTCATCACCGAGCCAGGTGCCATGACCATCGCCGCAATGTTACTGGCTAAAAAATTCTACCCGCTCAAACCGTCTTCACGTTTTGCCTACGCCACTCTCGGCCTGCTTTTCGTAAATATCTCGATCGGTGGGGTGATGACCAATTTCGCAGCTCCTCCCGTCTTGATGGTCGCCCAAAAATGGGGCCTCAGCAGTGCCGAAATGCTGCTCCACTTCGCCGATAAGTCGCTGATCTCGATCCTCGCCTCCAGCCTGATCTACTTCCTCTGTTTTCGCCGCGAGCTCACAACGATGGCCCAGCGCTGCCACGACCACGATGGCGACGGTAAAGGCGACTTGATCCAAGCCAGCCCACAGGTGCCGATTTTCATCACCCTCACCCACCTCGCATTCATGGCATGGACCGTGGCTTTCGCCCACTATCCGCCCTTATTCATTGGCGGGTTCTTATTCTTTCTTGCCTTCTCTCAAGCCACTGCCCACCACCAAGACGAAGTTAATCTGCGCGGACCGATTCTCGTCGGCTTCTTCCTCGCCGGCCTCGTCGTCCACGGCGGCCTCCAAGGCTGGTGGCTCGCCCCGATCATTTCTAGCCTCTCGCAGCTGCCACTTTTCTTCGGCTCCACACTGCTCACCTCCTTCAATGACAATGCTGCCATCACCTTCCTCGCCAGCCAAGTCGAGGGTCTTTCCCCGCAATTAAAATACGCGGTACTCGCAGGTGCCGTCACAGGCGGCGGTCTCACCGTCATCGCCAATGCCCCCAACCCGGCCGGCCAAGCACTGCTCGGGCGATTTTTCGGCGAAGGAATCTCTCCCATCAAGCTCGCCCTCGCCGCACTCCTCCCAACCCTCATCGTCGCTCTCTGCATGCTATTTTTCCCGGATCGCGGGATCGACCAAATGTTTGCACCCGTCGCCAGCAGCCCGCTCAACTCAACTGTCACTCCTTGAAATCTCATGTTTACTGGACTTGTTGAAGCCGTTGGCCGTGTAATCAACCTCGAATCGAAAGGTGAACAAGCACGGCTTACCCTCGAAATCCCCTTCGCTCCCGAACTCGCACTTGGCGAATCGGTGGCGGTCAATGGCTGCTGTCTCACCGTCGCCAACCTTTTTCCCGACTGCGTCGCCTTCGATTTACTCGGCCAAACGCTGCGCCTCACCTCACTCGGCGCACTCAGCTCCGGCTCACAAGTCAACCTTGAGCGCGCGATGACGGTCGGCGAGCGCTTTGGCGGCCACTTCGTCCAAGGCCATGTCGACGGCATCGGTAAAATTACTCAACTCGAAGCCCAAGGCCAAGACCACCTCCTCGGCGTCTCCCTGCCCCCACCCATTCACCGCCTGTGCATCGATCAAGGCTCACTCACCGTCGATGGAATCTCCCTAACCCTTGCCGAACTTTGCACTGCGGATGCCATCTTCTGGATCACCCCGCACACTTGGCTTCACACCCACCTCCACCACGCGCAAGTCGGCCAATCGGTGAATCTCGAAACTGATATGCTCGCCAAATATGTCGACAAGTTACTCGCCGCCCGCGCGCCCTTGATGACCCCAAAGACCGATTCGACGGCCT
>JAYWAR010000146.1:0-2027 GCA_043782285.1 Akkermansiaceae bacterium
GATGTGAACAAATTTCAGTGAAACCGAATGCGCCGCCGCAAGCGCGCGGATTCGCTCGCGATTGCCGAGCAGAATCGGAGCGACGGCTTCTTCCTCGACCAGGCGGGCCGCTGCCTCAATGACCCGGAGATCTTCCCCTTCGGTAAAAACCACCCGTTTCGGATGGCGTCGCAGTTGCTCAAGCAGATGGCGAGTGACGGAATTACCAGGGGCGGGTTTTGTGAGGAAATCGGACATGGAAAATCTGGTGCTTGCAGCGTGCAAAGACTTTAGTATGGCTTTAGCAAACCATTCAACCCGATTCATCCTTAAATCCACAAGTGCCTGCTGATTACCACACCCATACGCCGCTCTGCCGTCATGCGGTAGGATCGCCTCAAGCTTTCGTCGATGCCGCATTGAGTGCCGGGCTGACGGAATATGGGATTTCTGACCACGCCCCGCAACTTCCTGAGCCCTTTGATGATTGGCGGATGTCGCTTGCGGAATTGCCAGAATATTTCGAGTGGCTTGAACACGCCCGAAGCTATGCGGCAGGTCGGTTACCGATCCGTGCAGGGTTGGAATGCGATTGGCTAACAGGCTGCGAACCCTGGATCGCTGATTTATCATCTCGTCACTCGTGGGATTATTTAATCGGTTCGGTCCATTACCTCGGAGACTGGGATTTCGACAATCCGAAGTGGCTGGGTCGTTGGGCGGAAAGCGATGTCGATGCGGTCTGGACGCATTATTGGCACTCCTATGCGCAAATGGCCGACAGTGGCCTGTTTGAAATCCTTGGCCACCCGGATCTGGTCAAAAAATTTTCCCATGTTCCGCTCGGCGATCTCGATCGTTTTTATGAACCGGTTATCGATGCGATCGCCGCAGCGGGCAGTGTGATCGAGCTCAACACTGCGGGTTGGCACAAGCCCTGCGCTGAGGCTTACCCGACGCCGCGATTTTTAGAACTCGCGTGCTCCGCCGGTATCGGCTTGGTGATTTCTTCAGATGCACATGCGCCGACTGAAGTGGCTCGGGATTTCCCTCGGGCCATCGCGCTCGCCAAAGCGGCGGGCTTTCGAGAAACCGTGCTGTTTGACCAACGGCAGCGGCGGATGGAGCCCTTGGTCTAGCCAAATCGATTGCGGCGTCGCGGCGGCTCAGCTTGCGGCTTACCCCAAAAATTTCTGGAAATTTTTTTCAGTCAGTGCTGCGGGTTGCTCGCCGCGGATTTCGATGTCAGAGTATCCGCGAGCATGGCCCGTCAATACACTCTTCATCGCCCGCAAACGGTTGCGGCATCTGGCATTGATTACGTCGCGGCGCTCAATCCTGAGCAGTACCATGCGGTTTCCTCACCGCCGGGAAAGGCTTTAGTCATCGCTGGAGCGGGCTCGGGTAAAACCCGCACTCTCACTTACCGCGTGGCGTGGCTGCTCGACCACGGGATCGAGTCGCAACAAGTTCTGCTCCTCACCTTCACCAATAAAGCGGCAAGAGAAATGATCGAGCGGGTGCGAGACTTGGTGCCACACGATACCTCGGCGCTGTGGGCGGGAACTTTCCATTCGATCGGTAGCCGCATCCTTCGCCGCCATGCTGAAGTGCTTGGGTTTAACCGCTCGTTTTCAATTCTCGACCGCGACGATCAAAAATCGCTGCTCTCCTCGGTCATCGCAAGCTGTGAGATCGATACCAAACAACGTCGTTTTCCGAAATCCGACGTGCTGGCCTCGATCTTCAGCTTAGTCGAAAACACCGGCGCAACCCTCCACGAGGTGATCGCTGCCCGATACGATCATTTCTTCGATTGGTCGGAGAAAATTGAACTCGTTCACCAAGGTTATATCGCCAAGAAACTGGCGATAAACTCGATGGATTTCGATGATTTATTGGTCATGACTGTTAGGTTGTTTGAACAACAACCTCAAGTGCTCGAATCCTATCAACAGAAGTTCAAACATATCCTCGTCGATGAGTATCAAGATACCAACTCGGTGCAGGGGCGGATGATTGATTTGCTGGTGGGTGAAAATAATAGC
>JAYWAR010000147.1:0-5667 GCA_043782285.1 Akkermansiaceae bacterium
TCCCAAATCACAAATCTTGATGCGCGGCAGTATAGCAACACTGCCGCCAAGCTGAACGCACCACTCTCAGCTTCGAATCTGGAGTTCTCTCAACTCCACACTCGCCACTCTGCCGCTGTTCCGCTTTTATCCGTTTGCCGATGGCCTCTTCGTTTTCCTTTGAATCCCTAAATCAAGCTCAGCGCGAGGCGGTGAGCGTACTCGATGGCCCAGTGATGCTGCTTGCGGGTGCAGGCACTGGCAAGACCCGTACTGTCACCTGCCGGATTGCCCACATGCTCGAAAAACGGATCAATCCGTCCGAGATCCTTGCCGTAACCTTCACCAACAAGGCCGCTAGCGAAATGCGTGAGCGGATCAGCGGGATGGTCTCCAAAAAAGCGGCCAAGGCAATGACCGTCTGCACTTTCCACTCGCTTTGCGTCCGGATCCTTCGCGATGGCATCGATAAGCTCGGCTATAAAAAAAATTTCTCAATCTGTTCACACTCTGACCAGGTCGGATTAATGAAACAACTACTAGTCCGCAAAGGCGGCTCCCTTGAAAAAGTCAAACCAGACGAGGTGCTTGCTGCGATTTCAAAGGGAAAAAATCAGGGAATCGATCCACAAGATTTGGAGGACGAATACTTCGCGATGCTCGGTGTCGCTTATCAAAACGAGTTACGCGCCCAAAACGCGGTTGATTTTGATGACCTCCTACTGATGGGCGAGCAAATCCTCAGCAACCACGCTGATGTCCGTGAGGTCTTCCGCCAGCGCTTCACCCGCGTCACTGTGGACGAATTCCAAGACACCAACGCACTCCAAATGCGCCTACTCCAGCAACTGGTCGGCCCGCCTAACTATCACGTCTGCGTCGTCGGCGATGACGACCAGTCGATCTACGGCTGGCGCGGTGCAGAAGTTGCTAATATCCTCCAGTTCGAAAAATTTTTCGCAAATCCAAAAATCATCAGGCTCGAAGAAAATTACCGCTCCACCCACTCGGTTCTCCACACTGCAAACAGCCTCATCAAACACAACATCGGCCGCCGTGAGAAAATCCTCCGCTCTACCCGCTCGGCCGGTGACCCGGTGAGGATTGTCGCGATGCCCGGTGACGACCAAGAGGCTGAATTCATCGCCGAAGAGATCATGGCGGGAAAAGGCGCGGTTGGCAGCGAATGGGAAGATTTCGCCATCCTCTTCCGAACGAATGGTCAAAGTCGTAAACTCGAACTTGCCTTTCGAGAACGTAAGATGCCCTACCGAATGGTCGGCGCACAGAGTTTTTACGACCGCCGAGAAGTCCGCGATGTACTCGCCTACGCCCAATTGATCGCTTCACCCGATACGGATGTCCCACTGCTCCGAGTCCTCAACGCACCTAACCGCGGCATTGGCCAGTCCACTGCGATACTTGCCACCGACTGGAGTCGCGAATACCACGAATCGGTGTGGCAGGCACTCTGTGATCCAAATTTCACCGACCAACTGGGCCCTAAAGCTGCCACTGCGGTACAAGAATTCGTAGCCATCATCGCCGGTTCGAAAAACCGCATCGAGATTGCCAAAGAAAATCCCGCCGAGGTGCTCGACGACCTAATCAAAAAAATTGAATATCAATCATGGATTGAGCGCAGTTGCAAAAGTGACAGCGAACGCCAAGCACGCGGCGAAGGTATTTTCAGTGTGATTGATAGCCTGCGCAAGCATGCGGAAAAGGGCAAAAACCTCCAATCCTTCCTCGACCACAGCGCCTTAGCTTCAGATAAGGACGACGAAGATTTGGAAAAAAAACAAGGCGTTACCTTGATCACCCTCCACGCCTCAAAAGGCTTGGAGTTTCCCGTCGTTTTCCTCGTCGGGCTCGAAGAAGGATTCCTCCCCCACACCCGCAGCATCGCGGAAGGCACCAAAGACGAAGAACGCCGCCTCTTATACGTCGGGATCACCCGCGCACGTGACCAACTCACCATGACTTACTGCGCCACTCGTATCAAATGGGGCCAAGAGACTGGCTGCCAACCGAGCTCGTTTATTGGCGAGCTCGATGATGAATTCCTCCTCCACACCACCTACGATGAAATTCTCGGCGCAGCTCCCAGCACCGATGAACTCGAAAACTTTTTTGGCGGACTCAAAGGTCTGTTGGGCGACACTTGAGTCCGCGATGCTCTAAAAACAGTCAACTATGACTTGTGAGCTTTCCTTATCGGCACCGGCTGCTTCGCCAAACCAATTTGAAATTTGTGTCCGCTATCTCGTGTGGCTTGGAAATAGAACCAGTAGTCTTTGCCATTTTGGAGGATATCACCATGACACAGCGAGCCCTTTGCAAACTCGGGAATGTTAATTTTAGTTTTCCCGCAATCGGTAAAAGGTTTTTTGAGATCTTGAGTAGTATAGGTTTCGTAATATTCACCATTATTCGAAAAACCAATACAACCTAACATTGTATATGTTGGACCATCTTTGATTACAATGCTTCCCTCACCGACAGCACCTGTAGAAACAGGGTCAGCTGACCAATGAACTAAATCTGTCGACGTGACATACCGAATCGTGTCTCCACCCGAGGTGTGGAACAAATAATAGACATGATTTTCAAGGAAAATATATGGATCATTACATTTGCCGTTTTTCAACACCGGATTACTAGGATTTTTCGTCCAGTGACGCAAATCCGTGGAGGTCGCATAACCGATGGCAACTGCCGATTTCGCAGTCTTCCCTGCGTAATACATGTAATAGACGCCATTTTTCAGAATTGGTTTGGCCGGAGCCTGGGGCCGTTCATCATCCCATTCTCCCGGTTTACCTTTTGGAATGGCCAATCCCTGATAGGTCCAATTCAAGCCATCCACAGAAGTAGCACAGTCGATTCTTGACTCACCCTTACCACCAGATCCACCATCCTGCCATGGGTTGGCACTGGTATAATACATGTAATAAGTGTTGTCAATTTTGATCACAGATGGGTCCTTCGCCCAATCATCATCAGGGTCACAATAAACAGGCAAGTCTGCGGCTTGCCACGTTCCGACCAAACCTAAGTCATTCTCCGGAACTGATTGAATCGCCGTACTCGTAGGATCTGGGATTTTTAGAGTGATTTCCGCAGCGCTTGAATTCTGCGAAATAGCACCAAGGATCAGTGCGAGGCAACTTAATCCAGTTGAAAAGTAGCTTTTCATAATTTCATCAAAAACAGATTGGATCTTATTTCGAATTCGGCGAATTCTCTATTTGAATCACTCGTTTTTCTGGGTAATCCTCCCCTTTAATACTACGTAAAACTGACTGCTGCCAAACTTCCAACTCAGCTTTCATTCGCTTAACAACTTCCAAATGAGTTAGCGCAAGATCCGTTTTCTCAGAAATATCATTTGTTAAGTCATACAATTCATACTGATTTGGGCCACGTTTATGCAACTTGTATTGGTTATCATTCCAAGCCGCAGGCCCATCCTCAAGGTTTTTAGCACCATGATGCCAGAAACCTATTGGCGAGGGTCGAGCTTTCATTTTTCCATCCAACAATGTGAGGAGGCTAATTCCGTCGAGCGGTTGGATCTGATCCGAAATATCGATATGCAAGAGATCGACGAGGGTTGGATAGATATCACTCGTACAGGCAGATACCGAGGTGATCGAAGGTGTCTTGATTCTTGCAGGCCATTCGATGATACCCGGAACGCGAATGCCGCCCTCCCAGAGCTCGCCTTTGCCACTGCGCAGGACTCCATTTGAACCGTTAGAGTCAGGAGCTGCTTTTTCATTGATCCAAGCACCGTTATCGCTGTTAAACCACAACAAGGTATTGTCAGCGATGCCAAGTTTGCGCAAAGCCTTACGCAAGGTGCCCATGCTACGATCGACCCCGATCAATTCTCCATAATAAGGCGAGCCACCGGCGGCTGCGAGATCCTCAGCAGTAGGTGCAAGTGGAACATGTGGACTGCCAAACCAAATCACGGTCAAAAATGGCGTGTTGGCTGCAACCTTTTTCTCGATGAAGTTCAAAGCTTCCGCGACAATTGCATCCGAACCGTCACCCACTACCGTCACCGGGGTTCCATTGCGACTGAATGTCCAATTGGTATCGAACCAATTGGATACTGAGAACCAGTGGTCAAAACCAAAATGGCCGGGATGAAGTGGATCACTGGCGAGAAGTGGTCGCCCCATTCCCGGCTGGCCACCACTCAAATGCCATTTCCCGAAATGGCCGGTGGCATAACCAACCCGCTTAACGGCTTGAGCGATCGTCATCTCTTGTTTGCGCAATGGCATCCCCGGCCAAAAAGTCCCATCGCGGTTGGGATTGCGGCCCGTCATCACGCTAGCACGTGTCGGCGAACAACTCGGGTGTGCTGCATAAAAACGTTCAAACCGCAGGCCAGCAGCTGCCATCGCATCCAGATTAGGAGTCTGGATATGCTTTAGACCATTATAACTCACGTCACCCCATCCTTGATCATCAGTCATGCACAGAATGATGTTTGGCTTGGGCGCGGATTCAGCAGCACTGAGATGAAGCGAAGTAATTAGAACAAATGCGCAAAGCACTTGAATTCCGAAAGAGTGGAGACATTTCATATATTACAATAATTCTAGTGTTTTTGGCAACAATCGGTCTATCCATTCTAATTGGTTCATATCGCTGCTAAAAATAGCATAAAAATACTTCCGCTCCATAAACTCCGAAATCTAAACTTCTTACTTCGCAGCAGCAAGAGGAGCAAAACCATTGAGTCTTGGCGGTAACATCTTACTTTCATTACCTGAAAGTTCTAGCATGGTGTCAGCAAAAGCCTTACCAAGTAACAGAAAAAAACGACCTTCACCATAATAGTGATAACCTTGACTGGAAGTGGCCCGATCAAGCATTGCTTGCTCTTCGGGAGTGATCGGATTTTTCTTGAGATCACGTTGTTTATTCAACCAGCCAGCGGTTCGGATTGCAACGATTTCAGGATTGCAAAGCGGCGCACTTTCGATGGCTCTGGCATTGCCTTTCAACTCGGGGACCGTGTTGATGAAACGTTGACCATCCCGTACGTCTTTCTGTTTACCGAGTTCATTGTCCACGCCGTTAACCCCCATCACCCCTACAACAACTTTCATTTTCGGTGCCTTGAATTCGGTGCGCAAGTCTTTAATCAAATGAACCAAATTTGAGCCGTATTCCTTGCGGCCCACTTCATCAAATTGATCATTGTATCCCTGAAACCAAACAAATCCAGCAATCTCATAACCGGTCTTTTCGTCGTAACTTGGAAATTTAGCTTTGAGGTTATCCAAGGTTTCATGAACATAACCAGTTAATACACGATACTGATTACCCACCTCCTCGGGTTTCTTCCCCGTTGGCACACCCGCACTTGGTGGACGAAAATTCACACATAAACTCTGGCCGCCCGGACCGTATTTGATTAGCAGAACCTGCTCATCTAACGCCTCACCCATATAATATCCAAAACTATATTCCGGCCCGATATTATTCCCCAGCACATTGTAGTTTGAACGGCCGCCGAAGCCTGGTTGGAGCTTTTGATAGACTCCCTCATTGGCGACCCAAACATCGTCGCGCGTCATGTAGCTGTTGCCGTCCGGCTTGAAGGCTTTGAGCATGACCGCCCGCGCTGGGTCTTTGTCCTCTCCTAGGAAATTTACAGTTCTG
>JAYWAR010000148.1:0-5628 GCA_043782285.1 Akkermansiaceae bacterium
CTTACAAAGATGCGACTGGTGCCCTCCGCCGTCAGGCCGCTCGTTTCCGCATCTACGGGTATGATGCCGATGGTGCGATCGTCTCCGAAATCACCAGCACTGAGGCAAAAATCAACTGGAGCGTCCACCTCGCCAACAAAAAAGCCGCTTGGTACAATTACGAGTGCGCACTCGATCTGCCTCAAGCCGCCATCGACAAAGTCCCACCCACCACCCGCCGCAACCTGCTGATTCAAGGTGCCGACCGCCACAAGTTGGTCATTGATCCCGGTCCTCGCTCAATCACGGGCAATGACGCCCACGGGGTGCATTTCGACACCGGCAAGTTTTTCGATCTCCGTGTCAATCTCGGAGAACTCCGCACCGATCCGTCGGGTCGCCTGATCGTTCTCGGCGGTTTTGGCGTCTCCCAGTCAATCGTCGATCAGCCGCCCACCACTTTCGCCAATAACGACGGTTGGCATGATGATACCAGCGATGGCTCAGTGGATGCATCCGTAATCCTCGCCGACGGCCGTGAAATCCCTGTCGAAGGTGCGTGGGTCGCCGTCGCCCCACCGAATTATGCCCCCACCCTGAAAACCGTCCGGACTCTCTACGACCTGCTCTATGACCGAATGGTCGCGTGGGAAATGATCCAAGCTCCAAGCTCCGTTTCCTTCTGCCAGCACATCCAGCCGATCTTTGAGCGTCTGACTGGCCTCCAGTGGGTCAACCAAGGTTTTGCCGCTTATTTTGGTGCAGGTTCGCCATTTGATGCGAGTCAACTTCTTGCTCGCCTCGCCGATGCCAGTCAAGCCAATGGCGAATTCCGCCGCAGCATTTACGCCCAGTTCCGCAACCCCAGCCTCAAAGCCTCGGCAGCTGGCCCGCAACTCGGCAAACAACTTTGGCCACCATTCTATGGCGATGCACTCGACAGCCTCAGCAAACCCAGCGCCACCCACATCGATTCCAGTCTCACCGTCCCCCAAGGTTTGGCTTCGCTCTCCGAGCTGCAACTCACTTGGCTACAAAGCTGGGCCGCAGGAAAATTCAACAACGACTTCGCGCCCCTTCCTGCCCATTTTCCAAGTTTGGAGAGCCTTCCCATTCAAAATCAACCCCAAGCCCTGACTGAAGCAGCTCTCAGCCACTGCCTCGCAGACGCCTTTCATCCCGGCTGCGAACTCACTTGGCCGATGCGCATTCGCAGCCTCTACAGCAGCATCCCATTTCACATCCGCCGCCGCAGCACCGCCCTCCCCGAGCCAGATTACGGCGAAATCCTCACCCAAAATACGGTTCTCTCTCCTCTCGGTCCACTCAACGGGGCCACCCCCGGGGATCTCAGCAAATGGATGGCGGTTCCTTGGCAGACAGATACCGCCAGTTGCCTCGCTGGCTACAGCTTTTTCAACACCTCGCCGCTCACGCTGCCGACCTTTTGGCCCGCTCGGGTACCGAACCAAGTGCTGAGTGAACAAAACTTTCAAACCGTCTTGGACACCACCCTTTCCCGAGAAACTCGGATGGATGCTTTCTACACTCGTTCGGATTGGTACCGGCTCTTTGTCGGTAAAGATGATTCTGATATCGAACAAATGATCACCCACTTTGACAAACTCGGGATCGTCGAAGAACGTCAAGGACCTGCAGATTTACCCGGAATCCCGCCTACCGTCTGGGTCGAATCGCCCCCCGAACCGATCCTCAATCCTACGTCCTCTGAAGATAAATCCCGCGACGGTCACGGCCTGACAGCGCTCGTCGCCGCTACCTTATCTTCCGAACCACAAGTCCCAGCCCGTTACCGACTCCGAACTTTTGGCAACGAGCGCGGCTGACTTCGTTTGATCACTTTTGATCTCAACTTTGATCCAGCGATTATAAACGACTTCCCTGACCCATCGTCGGCTCCATCGTCAAAGCTTTAGAGAAAAACAATCAACTGGCGATTGAACAAGGACAGGCGATCCCCGATCGCTTGTCCTTGAATGGCCTTGTCGCGGCGCGCGATGAGCGACTGCAAACCTAGACTGCACAGCAGTTTTCAACCGGAGTGCAGGGCACCGCCTTGATTGGCAATTGCCTCTGCACTCCAATCCCTACGATTTTACTTAATCTCGTCTTCTTCGTCGACGGTGTGAGTGAGGATGAACTGAAGGTCATCAAGACCGAGGTTCGAGGCAAAACCTTCGTCGCCGAGCACGTTGGTAACGAGCTGAGTTTTTTGATGCTGCAAGATCCGGATTTTTTCCTCAACGGTGTCGCGAGTAAGGAGGCGGTAAGCAATCACCTTATTTTTTTGGCCGATCCGGTGGGTTCGGTCGATAGCTTGGTTTTCGACAGCCGGATTCCACCATGGATCGTAAAGGATCACATACGATGCCGAGGTGAGATTGAGACCCGCCCCACCCGCCTTGAGCGAAAGCATAAAGACCGATGGATCTTTGGTGGTTTGGAAACGCTCGATTTCGCCTTTCCGGTCTTTGGTTTGACCCGTGAGGTAATTGTAAGGGCGATTGTTGACTTCCAAACGAGCTTTAATCAGGTCCAGCATCGAAACAAATTGCGAGAAAACCAAGACTTTGTGGCCTTCTTCATGAAGTTGATCGAGGAGGTAAAACAACGACTCCATTTTCGCTGACTCCTCCTTGAGATACTTGGGATCAATGAGGCCGGGGTGGCAGCAAATTTGACGCAAGCGCATCAAGCCTTGCAAAATCGCGAACGAGTTTTTCTTAACCGCCTCATCGGAATCCAAGCCAAGTAGGGCTTTTTGAATCCGTTTGAGTTCATTTTTATAGAGCTCGATCTGGATGCCTTCCATTTTCGAGTAAACCTCTTCTTCGGTCCGAGGTGGCAAGTCTTGAGCAACTTGAAGCTTGGTGCGACGAAGCAAGAATGGCCGGAGCCGTGATGCAAGCCGACTTTGGCTGAGCGGATCCTTGCGTTTGTCGAAGCGCTTTTTGAAATAGGCGCGGCTGCCAAGGACTCCCGGCATGGCGAACGCCATCAGCGACCACATATCGAGCAAGCGGTTTTCGATCGGTGTTCCGGTGAGGACCAAACGGTTTTGAGAATCGAGCTCGCGGGCGCACTTGGCGGCCTTCGAGTCGGGGTTCTTGATTTGCTGGCCTTCGTCAAGGATGGTGGTGAGCCACTTGATGCCGTTGAGTTCTTCGCCACAGACCCGGAGCTGGGCGTAGTTGAGAACTAAAATATCGATGTTGTTCTGAATGTGTGGAACATCGATATCATCACGGTTTTTCAAAATTTTGACCTTCAGTTGTGGCGTAAATTTACCCGCTTCACTGAACCAGACGTCGAGCACCGATTTAGGGCAAACTACCAGAGCTGGCTTTTTCATGCCGCCTGTTTTGCGATGTTCTTCAAACAACCAAAGCAGATACGTGAGTGACTGGATGGTTTTACCAAGTCCCATGTCGTCGGCAAGAATTCCACCGAAATTGTTAACGCAGAGGTAGGCGAGAAACTTGAAGCCATCCACCTGATAAGGGCGGAGAGTTGCGTTAAGTCCTTCAGGAAGATCGGGATTAACCTCAAGCTGAATATCGCCTGCGCGATTTTTGATCCGTTCCCATGCTTTTGGATCGAAGACCTCGGCAGCTTTCGGATCGGAAAGCTGGAGAGCATGCATCCGGTGGGTTTCGCCAGAAAGGTCGAATGGATCGAGTCCGAGGCGAGTAACCGCTTCGCGCTGGTCAGCATCGAGTTTAATTTCGAGACGCATCCATGAGCCATCGTCCATCCGGACGTAGCCACCACGGGCAGCGACGAGTTGCCGAATTTGAGCTTTCGAGAGATTGGCTCCTTCGACGTCAATCACGATCCGAAGGTCGAACCAGTCGATGTCTTGACCGACGACTTCAAAGCGGACCGCCGCGGTGACCGGATCGGCAAGGATCGACTTGAGGCGAAGATCGATATCGAGCTCAATGTTCTCGGGCATCGCCTTGATCCATTCCGCGAATTTCTCGGGAAATTGTTTGGTGATTCGGGATTTGAAGGCGAGCAGCTTTTCGTCGTAGCTGAGGCCCATTTCATCGAGAATGGCGGGCACCGGATAAAGGTCTTCACGAGCAAAACGGAGCAGTTGTTTGCCTTTGACCGGTTGTTGTTCGGCAAGTTCCCAGCCTTCTTTAGTAAGCCGCTCCGTGCGGCGACCCTTGGTCTCAATGGCGTTGACATCGATGACCAGGTGCTCGGTCTCTGCGGCGGTGAGGCCAGCAATCAGTTTCATCTCGAAACGTGGCTTGAGCTCAAGATCAACTACCCGTTTTTTAAGCGATTCAGGAAGTGCCGCACCGATTTTGCGCAGGAATTCCACACCTTCGAGCGAATCGATGACGCGAATCGGGATCAGATAACGTGGCATCACATCGGTTTCCTCAAGCCAACGTGGTGGGCCGGGGAAAACAGTTTCGTCAGATTGATAGAGTTCTTTGCGACCCGGAAGAAGACGGACCGAATGGGAAACATTTTCACCGGCGGCGGTAACCAACTGGAGTGCGAAACTTTTTGGGTCGTAAGGATCATCTTCACAAACCCACGAGAGCCGTTCCTCAGAAACTTTGAATTCTCTCTCGTCGAGGTTCACGATGTAGCCGTTGAGAGCCGGTTGGCGGAACACCCGATTCATAAAACGGCAAGATTCCTCTTGGTCAAAGTCGAGTGTGGTATCGCCGTATTTGCGGAAAAACGCGAGATAATGTTCCCACAGAGTTTGACTGGAAGCATCCATCAGCAAAGCCGCTTCATGATGCAAATTGACGTAATTCTCGATGTCATTCTTTTCGCGAAGCTGGAGCCAAATCCCGGATTTTTCATCTTTTACCTCAAGCCGGGCCTCATTGATGGTCGCGACTAGACGAAAAGCGACAGTGACCGGCGCATCTTGCGGCGGGCGTTCGTTGACTTGCTCAATGCGCTCATACCACGAGGCAACTTCGCGTTCTTGCTCCCAATCCGCCATTTTTTTCTGCACGTGACCGAGATCGGTGATCACGCTCATGAACTCGGGGTAAGGGAGCTTCTTTTTGTAAAAAGCGTAGGCGATGTAGTTCCAGAACTCCAGGATGTCACCGGGTGGCATCGGCCAGAGTTCGAGTGGCTCGTAAGTGGTAATCTCCCATCGCGGGGTGATCCGAACCATGTCGTGGTCGTGGAGTTCACCTTCGATGACGTATCGGCGGTAGCGTTTTTCGATTTTGGTGACGAAATCGGCTTCTTTATCGTCGAGCTCGCGGCCGAGTTTTTCTTCGATAATGTCGAGAACGGGGGTGTCGTCGAACTCGTTAGGCGATTCAGGCAGATCTTCGCCGCGATGCATCCGCTCCATCATCGTCGCGTATTGGCAAGCGCCGGCCACCAGCTCGTCTTCAGCAGTACACGAGCCGAACCAGCGATTCCCTTGCAGGCGGAGACTGGTGCGAAAAATACCCGTTTCGTCTTCGACTCGGCCTTGGATAAATAAGTGGTTCCCGAAAATCTGGGTTACCGCACCGTCCTTTTGCAGCATTTCCCCCCTTTTTCTGGCGTCCTCTGGAAAACTATTGAGGAAATTAAGGGTCGCTCGATCTGGATTCATCGCGTCTGAAGTTAAAAAATTACCCGGAAATTTTC
>JAYWAR010000149.1:0-15478 GCA_043782285.1 Akkermansiaceae bacterium
CGAGGTGGTGGTCAATAACCTCACCCTCTCCAACTTCAGCGGCACCTACACACTGAGCAACGGTGGATTGACGGTGGTGAGCAATTTGACATTTGATGCCTCAGCTTCCGCGAAACTTAGCTCGGTCATTCGCGGTGCGGGATCGGTGACGAAAAACGGATCCGGGACGTTAACCATGGACGGGGTAATCCCAAATACTTACAGCGGCGGAACCGTTATCAACAATGGCACGCTAGTTTGGGGTACCACGGGTGATGGGATAATTCCCGAGTGTAGTTTTGCCTGTGGGACTGGGCCCATCACGCTTAACAGCGGTGCCACGTTGATTCTTGGTCGCGGCAAGCCTAACAATGCTCTGACGCTGAATGGCGGTACGCTGATTTCGTGGAGCAATTGGGCGGGTTTAATCACCACCAACTCGGATACGACCATTCAATTAAATTCGAACATGAGCATCTTTGGCAATATCATTGGGCCTGGCGGATTTACCAAAACGGGCAGTAGCACTTTGAGCCTTTCCGGTTACAATACCTACAAGGGAGCAACCGTTTTGCAGACAGGCAAGACATCTTGGCAGCGTTCAGTTTCGATGAGTCCCGGCCATTTGCTGATTAGTAATGGAGCCGTTGCTGGTCTCGATTATATGGGCACTCGCGCCATTAAAAATTTGACCCTTGGTGGCGTAGCCATGGCCGCCGGGACTTACGGCTCCAATGCCTCGCTTGCCACCAACCAGAATAGCAACTATTTTTCAGGCACTGGAATGGTAAACGTTATACCAATCAACGTCGCACCTGTGGCTGAAAATCAAAGTGTCAGCACGGAGAAAAATATGGCAATGTCGATCATTCTGACGGGTACGGATGCGAATGAAAACTTGCTAGGTTTCTCGATCGTCACTCAGCCCGCAAGTGGATCACTCAGCATTAGCGGGTCGAATGTGATCTACACTCCCGCTACCAACTACACAGGAGTGACGAGTTTCACGTTCAAGGCAAACGATGGATCTCTCGACTCAGCACCTGCTACGGTAAGCATTACTATCACACCTCCTACCTTCACTTGGAGCAGCACGCTTCCTGGCAACTGGAGTGACGGCACCAAATGGCTCCCAAGCGGTCCAAGCAGCTCTGGCGCTAATTTTAGCGTATTCAATTTCAATATGCCAGGCACTTACACGGCTACCCACGACTTGAATCCGAGTTTTTTGCTCAACCAGCTCAATTTTGGTGGCTCCACGCTGACCCTCGCGGGAAAGAGTCTGAAGTTTGTCGCCAATGGTGCGACTCTCCCAACGATCAACCAGAGCAGTGGATTGGGAGTGATGATCTCGAATGAGCTAAATCTTGGAGCTGCCACCACATTTGCGGGTTTAGGCAATGGCAGTGTGACGGTATCTGGATTAGTCTCAGGGGGAGGTGAATTGATTAAGAATGCTTCGGGCAAACTTAAGATTTACGGTTTAGTCCCCAACATTTACAGCGGTGGAACCACCGTCAATAATGGCGCACTTGAAGTGGGAGCGTACCTTGGGGGATTAAGTTATAATGTTACCAATCCTTTAGGAACAGGGACAGTGGTGCTCAACGGCAGCTCCAACCTTGCTTTACAGCGAGTTTCAGCATCAAACGCCTTGGTGATTAATGGCGGCACGATCAGCAGTTATAATGGCTGGGGTGCGACCTGGAGCGGCCCGATCACTCTGAACACGATCCTCAATTGCAATGCCGCGAATCGGTTTAACTTGAGCGGTGCGATTAGCGGAACGGGTGGTTTACTCAAAACTGGTGGTGACACCCTGATTCTTGCTGGGACTCACAGCTACAGCGGCAACACCACCGTCACCGCAGGTACTCTTCAACTCAACTCCGCCAACGCCAGCAATAATGGCTCCACCCTTACCATCGCTGCTTCTGGGGCCACGCTAAACTTAAATTTCGTTGGCACCGACACCGTCAACAAGCTCTTCATCGGCGGCACCCAGATGGCCGCCGGGGTTTACAAAGCGGTGGGCAGCACTGCCTCTGGCACCGAACTGGCCAATCTCACCGGCACTGGCACCGTGACCGTTGATCCCATCGCTACCACCACAATTGTAGCGAGCGGTCTTAATCCTGCTGCTGTGGGAACTTCCGTGAGTTTCACCGCCACGGTGATCGGTAGCGCGCCGACCGGTAATGTGAGCTTTTATGCAGGAGCTAATCTGTTAGGCACTAGTGTGTTGAACGGCTCATTCCAAGCGAGTGTCACCACCAGCAGCTTGGCAGTTGGAACTTATAGTGTCACGGCCAGCTATGCAGGCAATACGAATAACTCTACCAGCGCCTCCACCCCATTGAGTCAAGTGATCACCCAGTCATCCTACGGATCATGGGCAAGTAACGGTGCGCAGGGCCTCACGCCCGGCGTCAATGATGCTGCCACGGCTGACCCGGATAAGGACGGTATTTGTAATCTGATCGAATTCGTTATCGGCGGTGCGCCGATGGTTTCGTCGCAGTCAAAGCTGCCGGTTCTCTCGAAATCAACCGGAGTCTTTTTGTTTCAGTATGATCGCAACAACTTGTCTCTATTTCCGGCTACCACTCAAGTCGTGGAATACGGCAACGATCTCACAGGCTGGACCTCGTTACCGATTCCAACCACCAGCGCTGGCCTAGTGACCATCACCCCCGGTAGTTCATCGGATCGCGTCAGTGTTGCGATCCCGAACGTCGGCAACAAAACCTTCGTACGTCTCAAAGTCAGTCAGTGAAACTCCTCTGGTGGCAAGCTCTAGATATGATTTGATGGTGAGGCTGATTGAATAATTGATAAGATTTTGGCGGTTTGAATGAGGAGCTCCGCCAAAATTAAATCGGCTCTTCCACAAAATCTGTGGGTGAAACTAGGTTAGGATAAATCTTTAAGTGTTTGATAGAGAGATATTTTCAGCAACTCGAAACTGTGATAACCGTAGACTTTTCTCAGGCATAGGTTGATCCGCAGGTTGAGGCCTTCGACGATGCCGCTGAAGGAGAGCTTGTCGGCCTTGAAATAACCCATCAGCAGGTGCTCTTGATTGCGCCGTGTGCCGACAAACTCTTTGATCAGTACAAGTTCACTCTGCATGGATTTTAGATCATATTTAAGTAGATCGTGTAGTTTGATAAGCTAGCTGATGGTGAAATTGGATTTTCGCTTGAAGAAACAAGACCGGGAGTTTCTGAAAATCGACTGGCAACTTGAGGCGGCGAGTTGTTTGGCTTCCTGCCGTTTCACTGCATCGATGGCTTCGCCGAGTTTGTTGGCGATGTGGAAGCGGTCGAGCACCTTGATCGCGAACCGCGATCCGGACTCGCTGCGGGTGGTCATCGCCGATCTGATGGGCTTGCACCGTGGTGCAGGATTTTGTGGATTTTAGTTGTCAACCGGATTTAGCAATCTTAAATTATTTTAAATTGCCCCCCTGCAATATGGCTTTTGCCGTAAGCTAAGAGCTTTTCTACCGCAAATTGCGGCAAGCTTAACCTGGGTCGCCATCACCCACTCAAAAAACTAAATGAAACCAACGAAACCGCACTGGGTGGATGTCTCCATCAAACAACTTTTGGCGGCCTTAGCCGCAAGTGCTGCCTTTGCAGTTAGTAGCGCGTCAGCGGTCACCGACGCTTGGATCGCAGCTGGCGGTAGCGGCAACTGGGATCTCTCGTCCACCAATTGGTACGACGGCACCACGGCGGGTGTTCCTTTCTTCGATGGCAATGATGTTCTCTTTAACAGCCCAACAGGTGGTACCATCACCGTGGTTGGTACTGTTGCGCCGGCCAGCATTTTGTTCAATGCTGCTGCCGCAAATTACACCCTTGGAGGTGGAGAGATTTCGGGGACAGGGCCGCTCACCAAGGATGGCAGTGGCGAGGTGCAACTCAAAAATACCAACAGCTTCACCGGCAAAACCACCATCAATGCAGGCACCCTGCGATTGACTGGCTCGGTCGGTCTCACCAATGCCGGAGTCAACGGTCCGTTGGGTGCTCCGGTGGGCCCAAATGCCACCATCGACCTCCTCAATGGAGCCAGTTTACTAACCGGAAGCACCAATCCGCGGATCAACCAAGCGACGGATCGCCCGCTCAATCTCGCTAGCATCGGCTCAGGTACCGTGTCGCTCAGAGTGAACGACAATGACACCCGTTTCACCTTCGGCAGTGTCACCGCCAGCGGCACAGGCGCTAAGACTCTCGCCTTGTTGATGGGGAATAACGGCAGCGGCGATCGCGAAAGTTTAATTTTCACTGGAGGAATCTCTGATTCTTCCGACAGCAGCCCGACGTCGCTCAGCATCTCGTTCAACACAGGAAATTCGCAACATCTCAGTCTCGTTGGAGCGAACACCTTCACCGGCTCGATTTCTGCGGTAAACCTGAATAGCGGACTGAACGGATCCTCCACCCTGACAGTGGGTGGCTTATTCACGGGGATAAATGCCGCCAACGGGACACCCACCGAGGACCTCCGGGGTACGGGAAATCTTGCCGCGGGCAATTTTCCAGGTGCCATCTCACTCGGTGACAAAACCATCCTGAACTACCGTAGCACCAACAATCAGACTCTCGCCGGGGTGATTTCAGGAGCGGGCATGGTAACGGTGGATGGTCTCAGCACCGTGACATTAACCAACTCGAATACTTATTCCGGAAATACCACGGTCGGCAGCGGCAGCACTTTGGCGCTCGCCGCCGCCGGTGGAATGACCTTCGTGGTCACCAATGCCACGGCGACTAAAATTACGGGTGCTGGCACTGCCACCCTGGACGGCACCTTCACTTTTGACACCACCGCCGTCACCAATTCGACAGGCTCTTGGTCATTGGTTGACGTCAGCACCAAATCGTTTGGAGCAAGCTTCACGATTGCTGGCTTTACCCAATCTGCCGACGTTTGGACCCTCGTGAATGGCACAAAAACTTACACCTTCACTAAGGCAACCGGAGTTCTCGCTTTAAATTCCACGGGCGTCTTTACCAGCTTCGGAATCCCCGGTTATGCCGGAGTGATCGATAATAACTTGTTGACTATCAACTTAGTCTTGCCGAAGGAGACCAACTTGGCGACCCTCAACCCCACCTTCACCCTCGATTCGGGCACCTGTAATCAGACTAGTGGCGTGCCACCATCCCCGACTTTTGCCGCCTCCAATCCAACGACGTACACCATCACGATGGGCGCAGTTGTGAGGACTTACACCGTTACCGCGGCTCCAGCCACTGGGATTATCAATTTCGCCGTAAAAAGCTCAACCAGCACGCCCGAGGTCAATCTCGAAGGGCCTGCCGGTCCTCCAGTTCCAGGCACGCAGAGGTGGAATCAATTGACCGGAGGGGCGCTATCGGCCACCGGCCTAATTGACTCGGTGGGCGCTCCGACCCCCGTGGGAATTTCCTCCGATATTGGTGGAGCCGACAACTGGGGAGCCAATGCCTCACTCAAGCTACTGAACTGGAGTGCGCGGGTCTTTTCCACCGTGGCGGGCAACTCGGGGTTTTTTACGGTCTCCGGCCTGACTACCGACACCTACTACGACCTCTGGATTGCCTCGTCCCACATCAATGGCAGCGGCATCGGCACTTGGTCTACTCTCAATACGAATTCAACAGGATCCTCCGTCACGATCGATAATACCGGTCAATCCGCCAATGGCAGCACTTGGGTCGCAGGAGTCAACTACGTGCGTTTCCAGAACGTCAAGGTCAACGCCAGCGGTAAAATCACGATGACCTTGATGAATAGCGTGGGTATCTTAAATAACCGATTGGGCTTCAACGGCTTCCAGTTGATTCCGGTGGCTGCCCCCAGCGCCACCGACTATGATAGCTGGCTGCTCAGTTACCCTTCCATCACCGCTCCTGCGGATAAATTGGCCACGGCCGATCCCGATGGTGACGGCCTCACCAATCAGCAGGAATATGCCTTCGGTCTGAGTCCAGCCAGCGGCTCATCGGTCAACCCAATCACCGAGCAGCTCGATAAAAGCATCGGCAAGTTTAGCTACACACGGCGTGCAGCTCCGGCGACGACTGGCCTCACCTACACGGTGCAGATTTCTGCCGATTTGCTGACTTGGACGCCGGATACCACCGCTACCCAGACCGTCACCGCCACTGTCGGCGGAGTGCAAACCGTACAAGTCACACTCAGTGGTGCGATCCCGCTGACTGCACCGACGTTGTTTGTGCGCGTTAAAGCGACTCCATGATCTCGCTTGCCCTCAAATGAAGCATTAACCTTCAAAGCCGGGAGACTGTCTCCCGGCTTTTTTGTGACTTGTGAGACAAAGGCAGATTTAAACGGTTCACCAACAATTTTTCACTCTGAGGGGGAGAGGGTAAAATCCAGTTGGCCTGTCTCCGTTCTGCGCTATCTTGGGGAATGCAGATGACACGACGCGCAGCCCTCGTAGGAGTTACCGGATTTATCGGTCGCGGACTGCCAGCCATGCTTGCAGAAAAGGGCATCAGCAGCACCGGGATTAGCCGCTCGGGAGCCGGAATGGTGCCTGCCGTTGACAGTTGGCAAAGCTCAGCGGCTCTCGATTTTTACGGCCATCATGCGGTGATCAATTTGGCCGGTGAGCCCATCGACCAACGCTGGAATGAAAAATCTCGCCGTTTGTTTCATGAAAGCCGGGTTGGTTTAACCCAGCGAGTCGTCGCGGCGATCGCTAAACTCCCCGCTGGAGCTCGCCCGCAGGTCTTGGTAAATGCTTCTGCAGTTGGAATTTACGGCGACCGTGGGGACGAAATTTTGACGGAAGCGAGCGGCCGCGGCCAAGGTTATCTTGCCGATCTTTGCCATCAGTGGGAGCAGGCGGCACAAGCGGCGGAGTCACTGGGAGTCCGCGTCGTCCAGCTGAGGATTGGCGTCGTCTTAGGTAAAGGCGGCTCTGCCTTTGAAAAATTGCTATCCGTATTCAAGCTGGGAATTGGTGGCAGGCTCGGCTCCGGTCAGCAATGGATGCCGTGGATTCACCTTGCTGACCTTCGCGCTGCGATTGTTCACGCGGTGCTCACCGAATCGTTGAGCGGTCCGGTCAATGGCAGCGCGCCGCAGCCACTGCGTAACTGCGACTTGACTCGCCAACTGGCGGCGGCTCTTCACCGCCCTGCGATTTTCCCGGTCCCCGGCTTCGCCCTCAAGCTGGTACTCGGCGAGTTCAGCAGCGCTCTGCTTGCGGGACAACGCGTTTTACCAGCGGCCCTCGAAGCACAAGGGTTTCATTTTCGTTTCCCGAAATTGGAAGACGCCTTGGCCGATTTAGTTGATTAATTGGCCACAGACCGCCCGCACCGCCGCCGCATGCGCCGCCACTCGCGAGGGCAATTGCGCATGACTCGGGGTTTCAAAAGTGAAAGAAATCGGGCAACCCATTTTTGCCAAGTAGATGGCTTCTGGCCAGCCTTCGGGCAGGTCTGGCTCAGCCGCATGGTAAATCCAGCCTGCCTCACGCGACTCATGGCCGTCAATCTGCGGCCCAAGTTCTGGCTCAAACCATGGTTTCACCGCTTCCAAGATCTCACCCGCTCGCTCAGGATTGTCCTCACCTCGATTGATTTCATAAAAATAAAATCCCCCGGTTTCCCAATCCTCGTGCAAAGAAATGAACAAATCCGGTACAGGTTGTGCCGCCAACCAGCGAGTATGGGCGATCACTTCTTGGCTAACACGCAACCAATAGTCGCGATTTAAATCAATTGCTGCGGCATTTTCACGAGTGAGCGCCACAAGTCCTGAGGGATTTAATGCAGGACAAAGCAACCAATGAACCCGCTGATTGAAAAAGTCGGCTCGCAGTAATTCCAGCAACGCGAGCGGTCCCGCAGGCTCGTCGCCATGGATGCCTGCCGACAAATAAACTCGCGGCCCTTCTCCCGGACGTTCCCAGGCAAGCAGCGGCCCCGCATCCAAATCTACCAGTAACGTGGACACAAATCCCGCGCGGATTGCGGCTTCGCGGAAAGCGATTTGATAATCTTGCCAATTGAACCCAACACTCATCACTCAAATGGTAAGCACTGCCACCGATTTGCAAAGCTCAGCGAGTCATTCACTTTCCATCGTAAGCCACTGGCCCGCCTTTGATCACGCAGATACGGTCTTCAGCTTGGCACCATAGGCGGTAAATGTTGGCGACATTTGGCCGCAAGCCGCTAAGCGGAAGCTTAAGAAATCCCTGACGTTGGGCCGCTTCAAACAACAATCTTTCCTTTTGAGTCAGGCGATGGCCGATGCTGCGATTGCCAATTTTTCCCCGGGTCGGCATTCCACGCCTCAATCGCTCGACATCATCTTTTTTAGGTCGTGACATGGTTTTTAAAATCCAACTGACAATCTAAGAAAGCTCGGGATCCGCCGATTTCAAGTTCATTTCTTGGGGAAGTAAACCCGTCGAAATTCAAAGTTGGGGCGACGTCGCGAGCGGTTGCCAGTCCACTCGCGGGTGAGGGCCTCGCTTTGGAGCTATTTTGTTGAGGCGTTTTTCGAGCTCAACGATAGGTGGCTTAAGCCTGGCAGAATGCACTGGAAACTTTGCAATTTAAGCTTTGAGTAGGCTGGAGAGCTCTGACCTCGTCAATCGACCCAGTGAACACCGGAGATTTTTTAAAAATAAGAGTACACCCGAAGGGACTTGAACCCCTAACCTTCTGATTCGTAGTCAGACGCTCTATCCAATTGAGCTACGGGTGCCTTGCGGCGTGCGCTGGACGGGAAGAAGCCGATTTTTCGGGTAACTGTCAAGAATTTCAGCAGGATTATTTTGAGTCATGGCAGCGAGAGCCGTGAAGTTTAGCGGCTAGCAGCTGGAAAACCGATCTTTGAAGGAGAGTTGTGACTGGGTCGAAGCACACGAGTGGGACCCATCGCGCAGATTCCTGTTTCGTCCTTCTTGCCGTGGCGAGATTCGGCCGATACGGTGCGCGACGAATGAATCACGAGTTGTTTGAAGATGAACCCACACCCCGGCAATGGGCCGGATTCTGGAGTATGATCGTCCAGCAGACGCAGAATGCGTTTAATGATAAAATGGCGCAATTTACTCTAATTCCGCTGGGTGGGGCGGTGGGTTTCGCGTTACTGATTCCGATTGGGGCCGGGGTGAAAGTGGATTTGCCCTCGGTGGCGGGTTTGATGATGGCGCTGCCGATGGTGCTTTTCGCGCCGGTGGCAGGCTGGGTGAGCGACCGGTTTTCCAAGCGCGACGTGATGTTGAGTGCGGCGATTGTGCAATCACTGGCGCTGATTTGGATTTGTGGGGCGGTGGTATCGAGAAACATGCCTTTCGCGCTATGCGGGTTTTTTGCATTGGCGGTACAATCGGCCTTTTTTAGTCCAGCAAAAATTGGGATCAATAAGGAGCTGGTCGGTTCTCGGCATCTTGGCTTTGCGGCGGGAATCCAACAAATGACCGCGATGCTTGCGATTTTAGTAGGGCAAATTTTTGCGGGGTGGCTGTTTGACCATCGTTTCACCGGCCATGGTGGCAGCGCGGAAATGGCGTGGAAGGTTGCACTCAACCCGTTGTTGTTGTTGGCTGGGCTGTCGTTGCCGGCCTTGGCATTGGCGTGGGCCGTGCCGCGGGTGGCTCCGCAGGGTGGGCCAAAATTCACCGCGAAATTGGCGGTGAGCCATTTTGCCAACCTTCGTGAACTGTGGCGGGATGCCGCGCTGCGACAAGCGGCGTTCGGGGTGGCTTTTTTCTGGGGTTTTGCGGCATTCATCAACTTATGGTCGATCAAACTCGCGCAATCGCTCACCGGTGGCGGCGAAGGTTTCGGCACGCTATCTTCGATCTTCATGGCAGCGGCCTCGTTGGGGATGGCCGCGGGCTTTGGCTTTGCATCCTTTTTGCTGCGCAAACGGATTGACCTCGGCTGGGTGCCGATCGCCGGCTTAGCGATGACCCTCAGCGCCAGCGCGTTGGCGTTGATGACGCCGGGCAGTTGGCCATTTTTGGTCACGCTGGCCTTGCTGGCCTTTTCGGGGGCGGTATTTTTGGCCCCGCTGAGTGCATGGATGCAGGATCGCTACCCGGCAGCCAAACGTGGCGAGTTGCAAGCGGCAGTGAACTTGCAGGACTGCATTGCGGGAATTGTCGCGGTGCTGGTGATCGGGATTTTCGAGTATGTGACGGAGGCTTGCGGGATTTCGGCGGCCAACGGATTTCGGCTGGAAATCGGTTTCATCGGTCTGGTTTGCGGGGTCATGAGCGTTTCGATCATTCGGCTGTTGCCTGCGGCTTTCATTCGATTGCTTGGCGGAGCGCTGCTGCGGATGCTTTACCGGATTCAAAGCGTGAATTCGGAACGGATTCCGACCAAGGGCGGGGCACTGCTGCTGCCGAACCACGTGACTTTTGCCGACGGACTTTTCATCACTGCGGCTTGCCCGCGCCCGGTTCGCTTCGTGATGGACGAAGTTTTTATGGCCCAGCCATCGATCCGTGGGTTTGTGAAAATTTTCGAGACCGTGACGATTCGCCGGGATCAACCGCGCGAGGCGATCCGGATTATCCTTGAAGCGCTGAAAAAAGGCGAGCTGGTCTGCTTGTTTCCCGAAGGCCAACTGACGCGGACCGGCACCTTGAGCGAGCTACAACGCGGCTTCGAGCTGATCGCTAAAAAGTCGCAGCTGCCATCAATTCCGATGTGGTGCGACGGTGCATGGGGCTCGATTTTCTCGTTTGAGCGGGGTAAATTTTTCCGCAAGTGGCCCTCAAAGTTGCCCTACGGCATGACGGTCGCTTTTGGTCAAGCGATCCCGTCGGCAACCGCGGATTTGGTAACCGTGCGCGCGGGTCTGTTGATGGCGTCGGCAGCGGCGATGGCCAAGCGTTTCGAGGCGAGCCGCTGGGAAATACGCGAGCCCCAAGGAAATCACGAGGCACTGCAAGATTTTCGTGCCAGCGAGCCGGCGGCACGTCGTAGGAATTGGATCAATGGCCATCAGCTCGGCCAAATCAATGCCTTGCAACGCAAGCAACCGTTTTACGTCATTCACCATGCCCCTCTGCTGCCAGCACTGCTGACATTTTCTGAGCTTTTCAGCGCGGAAATGAACTGCGTGGATGCTGTCGCCGGTGATTTGACGGCCTCGTGGGTCGGCGGCGATGACCTGCGGCAACAATTCCTCTGCACCCCACTGGCCGGCAAGGTGGTGTTTTACGACTTCGGCGATGCGGCTTTGGAGCCGATCCCGTGGGCGGGCTTGTCGCATTACCCCTGCCTCGCGGTCGAGGGCACGGTGATTGCGATGTCGATGCCAAATCCGGCAAAACCGAGCGACGGGGGGGACCCGCAACTTGGCCACAAGCCCGGCACTTGGGGGAAACTACTGCCCGGCTGGTTTTTGCTTGCGGCTGAAAATGGCGATTTGCGGGCATACGGTCCGGCCGCTCCACCCGCAGGCTTACTGCTGCCGCAGAAATGTTTCCTGGATGACGAGGGATTTCTCGCCCGGCTTGACTAACCGCGGCGAATTTTCGAGCCCGCGAAGAGGATTGTCATTCGATAAACGCGCTTTTCCCGGGTCTCAATTTTGCCGGTCGCGAGATCAACTCGTTCAGGAATTTCCACGCGGTGGATATCGACATTGGCGCGGAAGCCGCGCTCGGAATAGACGTCGATCAAGATCGCAATCGCCACCGGATCCATGAATAAGGGCTCTTCGCTGTTGATGATCGCGCGGCCACTCACGGCGTAACGCTTGATGATCGGCATCATTTTATCCTGAATGAAATCCACCACCGCTTGCAGCAAGTGCGGGCAGTCGATCTGGTAGCCGTCGAGCCGATTCACCAATTCTTGGCGAGCCTGCTGGACGATTTCATCGGCCAGTGGGATGTGACGGAGAGTATCGTAGGTGCGAGGGTCGAGTTCGAGCGAGCTTTGGTATTCGAGCTCGGTGATGATGTTTTGCTGGACGATTTCGATCGGCGCTTGGGCGTTGATGAAATGGTAATGGAAGATTTGTTTCAGCGAGACCAGGGCGTCATAAGTCTTTTCCTTAAACGTCCGGTAGCGATTGCGAGCGAGATCGGGATCGAAGTCGGTGTTGCGCTCTTCTTCGAGTTTGCCGACACCCGAGTGGCGGATCTCCGCGTTGCGAGCGAGCGCTTCTCGGCCGCGTTTGAGCTGGCGAACGATGCTTTCCGCTTCATCGACGAACAGCACCATGATGTGAAAGGTTGGTTGCCGAAAATAATGGGCCTTGGCAGTATTGGAAAACTCGCGCCGCAACAGGATCATTTGATCATAAAACATCTTGAGGCATTCGACTTGGACCGTGGTGCGAGGAAAACCATCGAGCACCGCACTATCCCGGAACTGTGGTTTGAGCAGTTCGTCAAACAACAGCCGCAGCACTTCTTCATCGCCGACCATTCCGCCACCCGCCTTAATTTTTTTCGCTTCAGGCGAGTCCAACAGCTCGCTGATTACGATTGGAGCGGCAGAAATTCCGCGGACCGCACAAATAAAGGCGGTGTTAGTTCCCTTGCCCGAGCCGGGTGCGCCGCCCAACAGAATCAACTCTTTGGGGAAGTGAAGTTCCTCTCGCCCACGTTCTTGCTCCAGCCCTTTCCAGACTCGATTGAAGATCAATTGAGCATCCTTGATTTCAAGGTCAGGGCTCACGACCGCTGGGGCTGGTTGATTCAGATTCATTGCGGCAGCGATTAGACGCGATCAACGGGCGACGGTCCAGAACGTCGCGAAAAAATCGTGCGGCGGGCTAGCACCGCCGTTTTTCAGGCAGGTTCAGTTGCAGGCTCGACCGTCACCACAGTGGGAGTGACCGAAAATATCCGGGCGGCAACTTGCCGAACCTGCTCAGCACTGAGGGCACTGTAAGTGGCGGCAAGCCGGCGATATTCATCAGCAGGGTGGCCAAAAAGCAGATCTAAAGCGACATGACGGGCGATCGATGACGGGGATTGCTGCTGGATCGCCAGGCCACTGAGGACGGTGGCACGGACCCGCTCAAACGCCTCATCCGGAATCCCGGCCCCGGCGATTTTTGCGATCTCCGCGAGCAGCTCATGCCGGGCGAGGTCCACTTGCTCAGGTGAAGTCGCAACGTAAAAAGTAAAGAGCCCGGCGTCATAACCAAGGAACTGGCTGGCACCCACCTGATAGGCGAGGCCAAGTTCTTCACGGATTCGAGTAAATAACGGCCCAGCCATGTCTGAGGCGTATTCTTGGATCATCGCGAGCGCGTGACGGTCGGAGCCGCTTACCGTAGCACCCGGAAAACCGAGGGTCAGCACCGCTTGTTTCTTCGCAAGGTGAATAGTCAGGTCTTTGCCGGAGGCGAGCAGACTCACGGGTGCCACCCAACGCTGACCTTGAGGCAGTGCCGCAAATTTTTCGGTGATCAGAGCGAGGGCAGCTGCGGGTTCAAAATCACCGGCAATCGTGAGGCTGATGTTAGCGGCATTGAAATGGCGCGAGTGATGGGCGCTGAGAGCGGTACGATCCAAGGCGGTGAGGCTTTCTGGCGAGCCGAGCGAATCAAGGCCGTAGCCGCTGCCACTGAAAACGGCTTGGCGTAACATGCAAAAACCGCGGTGCAACGGATCTTGCTGGGCTTCCTCAAGTGCAGCAAGTTGGCTGGCTTTTTCGCGACCGATCGCATCGCTCGGCAATGAAGGGCTGAGCATGATCTCGGCGAAGACTTCAGCAATGGTGGCGAAGTCTGGCGCAAGTCCAGCGGCTTGGACCAGCAAGGCGTTATTGCCGGGGCTGGCGCTGATCGTCGCCCCCAGTGACTCGAGAGTGAGGGCAATTTCGTGCGCAGTCCGGGTGAGCGTGCCTTTCGAAAGGGTCGAGGCAAGCAACTGGTTTAAACCATTGGTTTCGAGCGTCTCAGACAGGAGTCCGCCACGGACCGCCGCTTGCATGTGGACCAGCGGCACGCGGTGATCTGGAATCAAGGCGAGGGTCAGGCCGTTGGCCAAGGTGTGAACCTGAATTTCCTCGCGCTTCCGGACAGTTTTCGCCTTGCGATCTGACGCCGCGGCCTCGAGTGGATCTAAAATCGTGAGACTCAACCGCTCATCGGTTAGTGTCGCTGCCACCCGCCGAATATCTGCCACCGTCACCGCTTGAACCGCCGCGAGGTAGCTGCGGGTGAAATTAAGATCACGCGCTTCGTGCCAATTTGAGGCGAGATCCGAGGCCCGCCCGGAAGCGGTGGTGAGACTGCGAAACTGGCTGGCGGCGATCTGGCGCTTTGCCTTGGCCAGCTCGTCATCCAAGTCGCTCGCTGCAAGGGCAGCAACCTCATGTAAAATCGCGGCGATCAATGCATCGCGCTTTGCCGGCTCAGCGTCTGCGGATGCGGCGAGCAGACCTTCGCGGCCAGGGCCAGTCCACGACATCGCAGAAATTTCGAGCGCCAGCTCTTGTTCTTCGCGCAAGCGGCGGTGCAGGCGGGACGCCCGACCCCGGCCGAGAATCCCGGCCAGCACCTCGAAAGCTGGAGCATCCGGGTGATCGAGGGCTGGTGTTTTCCACGCAAGTGAAATCCGGCTGGTCGCCACCGCGAAGGTTCCACGGGCACGGCGCGGGCCGAGCTGTGGCGAGTCGAGCGCGACCAGCGGCTCACGACCCGCGCCGGGCAGGCAAGTGGCGGTGAGCTCGGTTGCCAGTCGAAGGGCGTCCACGGGCTCGAAATCTCCGGAGATAACCACGAAGCAGCGGTCCGGGGTGTAACGTTTGCTGTGATAACCACGAAGGTCTTGATATTGGATCGTGTCAAAAAGATGGCGATGCCCGATCACCGGATGGCGACGCGGATCGAGCGTGAATACCGTAGAAAAAAGCAAACTCGAGGCCGCGTGATCTGGATCATCAAGCCCCATATCGATTTCCCGCCGGATCACGTCTTTTTCCTTCTCAAACTCGGACTCCGGGAGTGTCGGAAAAAACACCAGATTGGTCAGCGTTTTTAGGAAAACAGGCAGGGACGCGGCAGGACCATCGATGTAATAAACCGTGCGGTCGAAGCTGGTATAAGCATTCCAATGGCCGCCCGCCGCTTGTACACTGTCCGCCAAGGTGTCCGCATCGTAGTCGCGAGTGCCCTTGAAAACCATGTGCTCGAGAAAATGAGAGATTCCCGCGCCGAGGTGGCGGTCCTCGTGGATGCTGCCAGTGGCCACCCAAATTTGCGCACTCACCACCGGCGCGGTGGAATCGGGATCAAGAATCACGGTGAGGCCGTTCGGTAGAGTCTCGACAGTGGCAGTGGTAGCGGGATATTCCATAAATTTCAGACTTGGATGCGCCGATCCATGGCCTATAAGCGCTACTCATGCAACGTTGGATCGTTTCGGGAATCATAGTCATGTTGTTACTGGGCAGCGGTGGATTTTTCGCCCGCCGCATTTATCAACAAAATCGCCCGCAACCGATTTGGGTGCCGCTCGCACTCAATCCCG
>JAYWAR010000150.1:0-2005 GCA_043782285.1 Akkermansiaceae bacterium
GTAAACCACCACCTCACGGACGTTCGTTTGGTCGGTCAGGGTTTTCTGACGGAAAGCGGCGGGCCACCGGATAAGGCACAACGTCCTCACCCGTTGTGCCAGCAACCGCAGGAGTTCGCGGTAGTTTTCAGGGGTGGCCCTCGGCAGGGGATCGAAGTCCCCGGAAGTGTGGCATTTGAGCACTCCCACGGTCACACCCGCGTCAAATTCACCTGGACTCGAGTTGAGGAACGCGAATTTCAACCGGTCGAATTCCGCAACCGCTTGATTGAGCAAGGCGATTTTTCCACCCATGTCCAATCCATCGACAGCGGACTGCGTCGGATTGGTTCCTGCTCCCAACCAGTCGATGGGATGGTCGTCCGGAATCGTCCCGTCGGCATTAGCCGGATCGTTGTTCTGGTTCGTCAGATACTGCGCGACCTGGCTCTGCTGGTTGATCACCCGCTGGCGGTCGGAAAGCGAGGCCACCACGTCATAGAGTGACTGCGCGGGAGAAACTCCGTGGGCGGCAAGGAGCGTCAGGAAAACCAGCGCGCATTTCAGGATTCGGGGAGACCGCGTCATCGCATCAATTCATTTGAAAACAGAGAAATCTCGTTAGGTTGCCGGACCGGTTCATTCCACCGTCGCCTGCAACAGCAGTTTCGGATTGTCTTTGGCCATCGGATTGAGGGCGCGCGACTGCTCGGTGGGATTGCTCATCCCGTCCGCATCCGGATCCAACAGATTGTCTGCTCCATCCACCGTGGAGTTCGCGGTGTAGGGATTGTAGCCGAAGGTGACTTCAAAAATGTTAGTCAGGCCGTCGCCGTCGAAGTCCGCGCTCATCGCCTCATCGAGACTGGTGATTCCCGGATAGTCGCCGTAGTGAAGCCGGAAGAAACTCTTGGGAGCCGAACCCGCAAGGCCCCGGTTGTGCATCCCGTCGCCGAAGTCGATGAACGGCGCGTAGAACCAAGTCTGAAGGTCCAGCGACCATTGCATGAAATAAACCCGGCCCGACACTCCCAGCCAATCGGCGGCAAAGATTTCTTCCAAGCCTTGGGTGAACGCAACCTGGGGTTGCGGAGCCAGATCCGCCGCAATGGGTCCGATTAGAAATGGCAGGGGCACCAAGGCCACGATGGTTTTACCAAGGCTTTTCATCAGTTTCCTCCTCCCTTTTTGATGGTATCAGCAGACAGGCCAACCGGGTGGCCTCGTTCCCAGAAATTCACCGTCACATCCTTTGGAATCGGCGGATTGGCTTGGTAGTAAGCCCTTAGGTCCACCTCCGCCTGGATTCTCGCACGATAAGCCGCCTCCATGCGCCCGCCTTCCACTCGATAGAGTTCGTGCAGATCCTCGACGAGTTGCACTGCTCCCGCGTCGGGTGCAGCCTCCACGATCCCATACGCCGGTTTGTCGTCGGGAAGCGCGGGGATTTCCGGCGCAATGTATTCCATGTCGTGCCTCGCCAGCATTGCCCCCCGCCTCTGAGTGTCTTCGTCTCCCACCCCCATGATCAGCTCATATCGCCGGATCTTTCCATCAGCGGCTCTCACTTCAAACGTGGAAAAACCCGTGAAATGATTAAAGTCCAAGTTCGACCAAACGGTGATTTCCTTCTGCACATCGCCGTTGGGATGACACCGCAGCAAGGTCCGAGAGTGATCGTAAACCGTGGCCGAAGCGAAAACCAACCGGCTCCACTCCGCATCATTTTCCGAATTTCTGATCCGGGAATTCCCCCCCGAATCATCCACCGGAACCGGCGGCGGTGGTGGGTCGGGCAGCTTCGGATCCTCAACCACATCGACCGTCAGCGTGATCCTACCCTCCACCGCAGGCAGCCCAGCCATCGGCGGCGGCTCCACCACATCCATCTCGCGGACGACCCTACTCTTCACCACGAAATCCGGCAACTCGGGTGGGGATGCCACAGGCGACGGGGTGCCATCCGAGATTGAACCGGGGATGGTGGTTCGAGGATTCTCCTCAGCACTCAAGATTTCTTCAATCA
>JAYWAR010000151.1:0-2002 GCA_043782285.1 Akkermansiaceae bacterium
TCCCAAAAACCAGCGATGGTCGGGCAGACAAACCCTCTCCCAATTTACTACTGGCCCAACCTCTCCCTGAGCAACCTAACAAGGTCTGGGCAGGCGACATCACCCACATTCCCACCACCGCAAACATTCCTCATTCCGCAATCAAACTCCGGCCCAATTTGAAACCGAAAACTAACCCGAAATTTAACAAAAATTTGGTCCATAAATCCCTTGCACCGCAAGCTTCCAAGGTGGTTGGTAGTTTTCAGGACTGAAACTGGTTGAGTTAGTTAGTGACCATGTTGCCATGCTGGCTGAGGACTTAACAGTTCATTGCTGGGCTAGGGTTTTGGCTGCACAGGTAAAATTTTGGGTCCGCGCCAAAGAAGATTTAGGGCAGGATTTATAAATTGGCGGAGATTTTGTGCTGAGATCTTGTGCGGTTGTCGACTGGGCAAAAAAAGACCGCTGGTTTGCACCAGCGAGCCTAGAACTAATAAGTATTCAGTCCGCTGAATCAGCAAGCTCTCAAGCGCGACGGCGGCGAAGGAGAGCGAGTAATCCAAGACCACCTAGCATCGCTGAGCTTGGCTCCGGCACTGAAATCAATTGAAATCCACTGAAGCCTATGCGAGCATCGGTTAGATTTGGAGTGATTGCATGCTCGGTCATGGTGATTTGACCGAGATTATTCGCGATTATAGTCTGGAAAAGCACATAATTCACCCCAGACACCCAAGTGCTGCCGTTTGTCTGATTAGGAATCAGTGAACCGTTATTCGTGTTATCCATTGCGACGGATGAACCCGTCGAATTGACGTTTGTTGTCGACCAATCACCAATACCCTTGGCAGAAACATCGTTACTGGTATGAGCGGAGGCGATATAAAGGTCATACGAAGCTCCAATCGTGAGTCCGGTAATCGTAAATGAAGCGGCATTACCGGGGCCACTATTGAATGCGGAGGCGGATCTGTGGATCATTGTAAGTGCGGCACCGATGTTCCAATCATCCACACCATTGAATCCGTTTTGGGTGATTCCAACGCCGGTGCTAGCACCTGCGATATCGATCATATCGGTTACAGTCGGTGAAGTAGAAACCCATTGGTCTATATTCCATCTTTCTGAACCTGCCATGTGGAGGTCAGGGCCAAAAAGTGTCGATTCAGGAGATGCAGAACCAGCAAGGGTTACTTGATAATTGATGACCATCGCATTGGCGGACTGCACAAAAGCGAAAGCAACTACGAGGGGGAGTTTCGATGAGGGGAGGTTCAAGGATTTGGTTTTCATAAGTTAATGGATTGATTCAAACCGTAAAAAATGTTACAAATACGAGATTTTGAAAATCTTTCAGTTATTTGAACAAATTTGTTTTTACTTCAAAGAACCGTCATTGCAATTCTTATTTTAGATCATCTTCAAACTCCCTTGACTGTCAGTTGTTTGGTTACTTCGTCCACGTGGAAATTATTTTTAGCCATCGCTTTGATGATCCCGTCAATCCCGGTCGAGCGGTCTTCGGTGGGCTTAAGTTTAGCCAACTTTTTATCCAACCCGACACCAATCGCCGTTTGAATACAACGATTCACACGATTCCTTTGACCACAGAATTTAGGTCACTCGTCTGGGGTTAGCCGAATAAAATGAAGTTTCCCATGGGGATTAGGGGCATTCTGTGAGGTTTCAATCCACGGTCATGAACAATGGGGAAATTCGGTTTCGCTTAAATCCGAGAATTTGCGGATTTTGTGTTCCGCGCTTGCGGTGAAGGCGGCTGGCTTTCTAAGATTTCCGCAGATGCTAATTTTTCGAATCAGGATAATTGCGCTTGGAGCCTTGTGCGGTCTGCTCACTCAGTGTGCGACTTCGCCGACGAGGCCGGGCAACTTGGGTGGCCCGAGTGTGGAGGAACGAAATGCCAAGATTGCCAGCGAGCCGACTGGAAATTTTTTCTATGGTCGGCGTTACTACATCGAGAAAACCCGCTTTTGGGGCTACATCCGCCAGCCGCGCCAGC
>JAYWAR010000152.1:0-5603 GCA_043782285.1 Akkermansiaceae bacterium
GAAACCCCACGCCGTATAAGATCCATTTTGAACTTTAGCAATATCTGAAGTACTCAGAGTATAACTGGTCAAGGTAACAGTCCCTGAACCTAATCCAGCAGCAGTTGCAGTAAATACGGTACCAACAGCATTGTTAACTGCTCCACAGATTGTGTAATCCGTACTGCCTGTCGTCAAAATTGTATAACGAGTGCCAACTGTCATCGCCGTAGCATTTTTAGTCGATGTTGAGATATTACCAAGATCGAGGCTCACCCCGTTGTAAGCACAGACAACAGCTCCATTATTTTTCGCCGTCGAGGCGTCACCGACTCCAAGCCAAGTCACCAGATCCACGTGCGCCGCAGGAAGTAATACGGTCGTGCCATCGCTGCCGAAAACTTGAACGGACGCTGTGGTCAGGCCCATCGGAGCCACCACTTTACCACCGGATTCGTAACCACCATTCCCATCAACGTCTTGACCCCACACCGTGGAAGCAGTCGCGCCACCTACCGGAACTAATTTCAGACTGGTAATCGTATTACCGGAAGTGGAAGCCGTTACGTATTGGTTCACCGTTTTGGTAATCCCATAACCAGTCTCGGCGAGTGCAGTGGTCCGGGTTCCTGAGCCATCATTACGGCCAATCGGAAACACCAAGGTGCTGTCTGCAACATTTCCAGTGAATAGGCTCAATGGCTGATAGCCTTGAGTCAGAAGTGCGCGGTACTGTTGCGAGGTTACGTTGTTAATTACTGAGCCTTCGTTCGCCATCATGGTGAAGACAATTACCCCTGCGGTATCGGTACCAAGTGAAGCACTGGCGTATGGCGTGGAGGTCTTGTTGACGTCGGAAAATGCGATGTCCGACGTCGTAGTGAGTGCGGCAGCGGTTGAGCCGGCGCTGGCAAGCTCAGCTCCGGAGGCAGATGCGGTAGTCGAACCAAGGATGCTAGGATCATAATAGGTCGGTGCTGCGGAATCCTGACCTGCAAGAATACCTGGCACTTGTGATACAGCACGAATCCCTTCGACTGAACCAGTGAAACAGCAGCGGATGGTGGTGGTACCGGTGATGCCTGGGAAGTTTCCGATCCACAATGACCGGGTAGAGCCGGTAAAGGAACCTGCAACAGCATCGTGAGCATATTTGTAGCTGACAGTCCCATTACCAGCGGCAAACTTAGCCTTGATCGTGTTAAGTGCCGCAGAACGAAATGCGGTAGCTCCGGTAAGTGTGACCGTGACGTCCGCAGAAACGGTGGCAGCGAAGGCGAGAGTCGTGAGGCCAGTAAGATATACAATTGGTTTCATAAGTTATATTTTTTAATTGAGATTTTAGTTTCTAAGAAAAGTTTAAATTAGGCCGAGCGACGGCGACGCAACATCAGAGAACTCGCCGCAATCCCAACCAGTATGAGCGAAGAAGGTTCAGGGACAGCGACGAAAGAAACCATTCCATTACTTCCAACGGTGACGGTTCCTTCATAGGAGCCACTGCGGAGGCTACCCGCGACTTGGCCATTTGCGACAGTCGTCGAGTTGTCCTTGCCAATGATTCGATAAAGATCGAGAGCAAATTCAACCTCTCCGGCCACACCAAAAGTTCCAAAGCTTGCCGCTGTTCCAACTTGCTGAATCCCACCTGCAAATACGCTAAATGCAGTGCCTTGAATATTAGATCCTTGAAAAGTGGTAATTGGCTGCTTATCGTCAATCTTTGAAATATCAGTTAACGACACGGTCTGCACTACCTCAGTATAAGTTCCAAGAACATTGTTTTGCGTCAAAATATCCCCTGCTGCAGAAGTTGACGAGCTACTAGTAGCAACAGTCCATGCACTTGAATCCGCCGTACCGATGATCCCAATATTATTCCGAGCTGCGGACACATAAAGAGTCCTGTATGAATCACCGTCAACCACGGTATTACTCAAACTTTCATTAACCGCAACCCCAGCAAGGCTGGAGTAGATCGCCGTGTCGCTGGCCCAAGCAGGACCAAAGGCGCTAGCGAGTGTGCTACTCAGATCCATAAAATTCACACGATTTACCCCATCAGCGGCACCAGCGGCAGTTCCCCGATAAAGTAGTGCTGCATTGCCTAGGTCCACATAAACCGTGTTGGTGCTACCGACCTTTTGAAAGGTCAACATCAGGTCTCCTGCGTTGTAAAACGCGTTCGCCGCAGTCGCTGAAAATGTGGTCAGCAATAAAGAAGAACCGATATATAATAAACGGTAGTTAAATTTGTTTTTCATATAATTTTTAAAAGTATAATCTGTCAGTGAAGCTCAGTGGGATAGCCTCAAAATTAAAATCACCCGAGGAACTCTAAAGTCGTTGCTATCATTATAATCGACTCGTTCTTGCCCAGAGGTCTAAAGTGAAGATTTCGTCACCAGCAACAGACTTATGTGACAATTTTGTTGCGGAGTTGGATTTGCCCAAAACTCACGAATCCATATTGTTTAGATTCATTTGAACGGTGATGACGTTCCGCGCACGGCTATCATTTTGGAAATATAACTTTCTTTCTATTTCAAATGAGTTGATTCACAAATCCAACTTACACCCGATGAAAAAAATTTTATCAAACCTATTCTTTAGCGCAGTAATAACTCTCGGATGCGCCGAGTCTATGATGGCTGCAAATTCTCATTTCGCCACCGGAGACCTCGTGTTAAGCTTCCAAAAAGTCGGTAGCACCAACACAGTTTACGTCGATCTCGGCAATGCAGCCAAAATTTATCGTGGGACAGCCGCCGGTGCCGCCGACGGAGTGAATCAAATTAATTTTATCGATCTTAATGCCAAACTCAACACCGCCTTCTCGCCCACCGTCAATGGCGGGTGGAAAACCGACCCTGAAATTTATGCTGGCCTCGCAGGAGTTGCGGTTAATGAGAGTTTGAGCAATACCATTCTTGACGGTGATTCGTACCGTACCCTCTATGTATCTGCAGCGCGAAATCGTGTCGGGACGATCGGTACTGCCGATTCTAGCGCATGGACTGTCGCTGCAACGGGTTCGTCAACTTCTGCGGCAGCAGATATTTTAGCGCAGAATAATATATTTGCAGATTCTAATAGTTTTAATGGCTATGACGCCCAAATCATTATCTCTCCAACTTCTATTTCGCGGATTGACGACAACCAACCGATCACCACTTATCAAGGAGCCAATTATCAAGGTACCGCATTTAGCGTGTTCGCAGGTGGCATTCAGCAAGTCGGAGCAGTTGGGACCTTCGGAACCTTCGGTGCTGCTGGCGAGGTCGAGTTTGCCCTCGATCTCTATCGAATCATTGGCAAGGACAACGCTACCACTGCCGCGAATGGCCAAGTCGCGGGCATTCTCCGCAGTGGCTCCTACGAGGGTACCGTCACTGTTGGTAGCAATGGTATGGTTTCATTCATTGCACAAGACGCGACACTCGTCGTGGCTCCATCGATTACCACTCAAGCGATAGCAAGCACTATCAACAACGGAGCAAGTGCCACGTTTAGCGTGGTGGCTGCCGGTACTTCACCGACTTTCCAATGGTATACCGGAATGAGCGGCGACACCGCCGGGCTGATTGTAGGTGCGACTTCTGCCACTTACACCACTTTAAATCTAACCGTCAGTACGAGCTACTGGGTCCGCGTCCACAATTCTGCTGGGGATGCCAATTCAACGGCAGTAATTGCAACCGTTCGTTCCTTGTATGATTCTTGGATGAATGGATTTCCTTCGATCACCGCGAGTGCAAACCAATTGCCGTCAGCGGACCCTGACAAGGATGGTGTGACCAACCTGTTGGAGTCGGTGCTTGATGGCAATCCAACCATCTCCAGCACCGCAATCTTACCGATTCTCAACATTACCGCGACTGATTTTATCTTTAGCTTCAAGCGCCGCGATGATTCGGAAAATTCAACAACCTTAATTTTTCAATACAGCACTGATTTGATAAATTGGACCAGCCTCCCGATTGGCAGTAGCGGTGGAGTAACCGGTAACGCGATCTTAGTGGTGAATGAGAATTCGACAAACCCTGATACAATTTCCGTAACACTGCCAAAGACCGTTGCCGCAAGTGGCAAACTTTACGCTCGCCTCAAGCTTTCTGCACCCTGATCGCCGCAGGATGATCTTTCAAAAAGACTCTTGAGCCACAATCCTTGCCAGTCACGCTAGGATGTTTAGGTTGGCGCTTGTGAATGACATGCTTTCTGTTTCTCCACCGCGGGCGTGGGCTGAGATCAATCTTGGTGCATTGAGAAAAAATCTAGCCGTGGCCCGCGAGACGTTTGCGGGTGAATTAATGGCGGTCGTGAAGGCGGGAGCATATGGTCATGGTCTAGAACAAATCGCACAGACTCTGGCAGCCGAGCGGGTGGCATTTCTCGGCGTCGCTAACGTCGGTGAAGCCCGGCGTATTCGCCTAGCAGGAGTTACAACTCGGATCTATCTACTTGGGGCAACTTGGTCCGAGGAGCGAGAGGAAATTGTCGCCCGCGAATGGACCCCATGCATTTCCTCGATCGCCGAGGCCGAGCATTTCAATCATCTCGCCGCCGAGCATCGCAAGCGACTCAAGGTTCATCTCGCGATAGATACAGGAATGGGGCGAGGCGGCTTTGTGGCGGAGCATCTGCCAGAAAAACTCGCATTGCTAGACCGACTGCAACATCTGGAGATCGAGGGAATCGGCTCGCACTTACCGTCGGCCGATGATGACGAAAATTTCACCTTAAAGCAGTTTGAACAATTTCATGAAATCATCAGGCAACTCGGTGGTTCACAACGTTTCAAATGGATTCATCTTTCCAATACAGCTGGATTACTGGGCTATCAGCAGGGTAATTGCAATCTCGCACGCCCAGGATTGATGATTTACGGGGTTTCGCCATTTGCCGGATTCCAACAGAAATTAGCGACCGTGATGACCCTAAAATCGCGCATCACATTGCTCCGCACGCTGCCCACTGGCCACGGAATTTCCTACGGCCGCCAATACGTCACTCGCCAGCCAACACGAGTCGCGACGGTCGGGATGGGTTATGGTGATGGCTATCCGATTCATGCTTCTGGAAAAGGCGCGGAAGTTTGGATCCGCGGTCAGCGTTTGCCGATTGTTGGGCGAATCACCATGGATCAAATGATGGTCGATGTGACGACCGCGCAAGAAGTAACCGAAGGCGATGAAGTCGAAATGTTTGGAGCTCACATCCCTGTCGCGGAAATCGCAAGGAAAGCGGAGACAATTGTCTGGGAGATTTTCACCGGAATCACGCCGCGGGTGCTGCGATGTTATCAAAAATGAGCCTTGGCCGCGCGTTTATCCCTTGATCGAGTGGATTTGAAATTTCGATGCAAAAAACACCTGCACCTCAATCAAGAAGTACAGGTGTTGTTCGAAAAATTGCTGAAGCTGAGGCCGATTTACCAGCCGTCACCGCCGCCGCCACCCTTGTAGCCGCCGCCACCGCCGCCACCCTTGTAGCCACCGCCGCCACCACGACGATCTCCGCCGTAGCCGCCGCCGCCGCCACCGCGACGATCACCGCCACCGTAGCCACCGCCACCGCCACCCCGGCGCTCACCGCCGTAGCCGCCGCCGCCACCGCCGCCA
>JAYWAR010000153.1:0-5603 GCA_043782285.1 Akkermansiaceae bacterium
CTGCTGGAGCTACGGGAAAATGCGGATGCCATTCTCGTCGGTCGCGGCACCTTGGAAGCCGACCAAATGAGCCTAACGCGGCCTGGAAAAATCCCCCAACCGCTGCGCTGCGTGGTCTCGCGGACCGGCAAACTCGACCTCCAGCAACCGCTTTTCCACAAACCTGGCGGAGCAATCCACCTGCTGGTCACCGGCAATTTCAATCCCCCCGCAAACCCGAAAGTGACACTTCACCTGCAAAGTCTCCAAGGATTTCTCCAAACGCTGGCCAGCGAGCACGGCGTCCAACGGCTCCATTGCGAAGGCGGCGGCCACTTGATCCGCGCACTCGCGGAGCTTGACGCGATCGATGAATTTCACCTCACCCTTGCGGGTCATCGTCTTTTTGGTGGACTCACTGCCAGCACCGCCACCGGAATCCCCTCAGAGTTCCTACCACAATCTCTAAATTTCGACATTCGACATTGCGACCCGCGAGCCGCAACCGGCGAATGCTTCCTCAGCTACACTCGGCGGCGTTAAGTCAAATGACAGCCAATCAATGACTCGGCTGTTCCGCGTGCTCTGCCGACGGGGCATGTTCCGCACCGGCTGCGTGATGTTGATTGAGTTGTTTGGTGCCATTGGGCCCCTCAAAATCATGGCGCTCACAAGAGACCGCAACTCCGGAAACGAGCACTAGCGAGATAAAGAGTAATTTCATTCAGCCGCTTGTGACTCACTCCCTCTCGAAACGCAACCCTCAAGGGCTGGAAAATTCCACCCGCGACTGAATTTCGTCATCAAAAAGGAAAAAAGATCGGGATAAAGATGGATCCAAGAATCCAGCACAACAAATCCAGCGGCACTCCCACTCGGATGAAATCGCTAAAACGGTAACCTCCAGCACTATAGACCATCATATGGGTCTGGTAGCCTGCGGGAATCGCAAAACCGATACTCGCACCAATCATCACCGCGACGATAAAAGGCCGCGGATCAACCCCTAAATCGTATCCCAATTGGATTGCAAAAGGTGCCAACAATGCCGCAACTGCATTGTTGCTCAGTAGCTCGGTAAAAATGATGGTCAATAGCAATACCGCCGACAGAATGAGCCGATTGTCCCAAGTGCCGACCACGCTCATCAGGCTATGAACGATAGTCTTTGAAGCTCCGGTCCGGTCCAATGCCTCGCCCAGCGCCAAGGTTCCTAAGATCATGATGATAATCCGCCAGTCGATGGCTTGATAAACCTCGTCAGACTCAAGACAGCCCCCGAGAACCACCAGCAGTGCCGCACCCATCGCCACCCACTCGAACGGAATAAAATTATCCCTTGAACCCAAAATCATCACCAGCGCCAGCGCCAATAAAGCCACCCAAGCCCGCTTGCGACGGTAAGTTGGCTTTTGTTGCTTGGTCGCGCTGAGGTTGACCACGTCGCTGTCGCGGAAAAATTCCTTCATCCGCTCGGCAGACCCTTCAAACAGCAAAGTATCCCCCACCTCCAATTTCAAACTCTCAAAATTATCTCTAAGATTTGCCCCTTGCCGGTGTACTGCCAAGATGATGATTCCATACTGTTGCCGGAAGCCGACGTCGCGCAGCGTCTTCCCGACCAATTTCGACCGCGGGCCAAGCATGCCCTCCACCAGCACCGCTTTTTCCGTCTGCACATAGCTGAGGCCAAATTCAGATTTGGCCGCGACATCGATCCCTTCGACGTCGTTGAGTCCACGGACTCCGGACAGCCGACTCTTCATAATCACCCGATCGCCGGGCTCGAATCGCAATTCATTCAAAGGCGACTCGACCCGATTGCCACTGCGCCGGATCTCGATGACCCGCACGTCCCGACGCTTGGCCAACGAAGTTTCCGACAAAATCTTCCCCACCAAGGGTGAATCGTCAGAGACGATCGCCGCAGTGAGAAATTCCCGCTCTGCCTCAGAGTCAATCAAAGTCGCCAGACAAACTCGACTTGGCAACAACTTGCGCCCGACCAGCATCAAATAAATCACCGTGCCAGCCGCCAGTACCGCACCTAAGCCAGTGATCTCAAACATGGTGAAGGGCCGTAGCCCCTTTTGTTTGACGATGCCATTGACCAACATATTGGTACTCGTGCCGATCATGGTCAGCATCCCGCCAGCAATCGCCAGATACGAAAGTGGAATCAAAAACCGTGAGGGAACCATCCCCGTGCGGCGGCACAATCCCATCACTACCGGGATAAAAACCAAAACTACCGTGGTGTTGTTGATGAAAAAATGCAGGCCAATAGTCACCCCCGCCAATGCCAGCATCGCCTGCCACTCCTTGCGCCCCGCAATTTTTTCAAACCAGCGGCCGAAACTCTCGGCCAGGCCGGTTCTCTCGAGGGCCGTGCCGACGATGAACATAAACGCTACCGCGAGAATCGCATTGTTGCCGAAAATCCCCGCCATGATCGAAGCTTTTTCCGCCTTATTGTCGGGTAACAAAATCGCGTGGCCATTGAACGGCACTACCAAAAGCAGGAAAAACGCACACATCGACACCACATCAGGAGAGACTTTCTCCCAAATGAACATTCCCACCGTGACGAGAACGAGGATACAAACAAATAACTGATCTGGAGGCATGGGCAGCCAGCATTAGCCGAGTTTCTCGACTCTGTCCAGCCATGCTGAGTCAATTGCCTCAACTACTTTGCCGACAAATAGGCCTTGAAATTCCTGCTAGGGATTGAGCAAAGTCTTGGCTCAAAATGACATCCAACAATCGCGCGAATGAAAAATGAACTCACCCGTCTTTCGAAGCACGAATGCCTGAAAAAATGTTCTTGAGCCTGTGGCAAGCCAAATGCCTCCGCTCCAAGAAAAAATTTAAAATGCGCGTATTTCTCAAAAATCAACCACTCAACTCCTTAACTCCTTAACTTGGAGGAGATTTACGGCAAGTGGTCCCGAGTGGAATCGAACCACTACCTACGGCTTCGGAGGCCATCGTCCTATCCATTGGACCACGGGACCAGTGCGCTTGCGCGAACGAACAGACAGGTAGCCTGCTGCGCGGAACTTGGCAAGAATAAGGATTTAGGAATTGTGAATTACTCTGAGCATTTGGTTAAGATGTCATTGAATCGGAATGGCGTGAAGGATGGGCGTAAGCTTCGGGATTTGGCCGATTAAAAGGTCGTTAAGGACAGCGTAACTGGGCATTTTAAGCCATCTACGGTGCTGGTGTCGCCTGCGCAGTCAAGTTGGTGGATTTCTGAAACTCGCGGTGAGCATGGGACGATAATCGGTAGATTTATTCCAATGTGCCTTTGTGGTGATGGGGAACATCCGCGGAAAACACTTACCTTGAAAATTTCATACCCCCGAAATCGCATCCCCCGAAGTGTTGGAAGTACGTGTCGCGCAAGGCCAGGCGGATTGGGCTAACGCTTGTGTCAGTTTATGCTGGAGCAAGGCCAAGCAGCAGTCGCGTGCTCGTCTGATACGCCTCCGCGTAGCGCCTCAAGTATCGCGACCAGCAAGTCGCTTGGGACCCCATGATGCACCCGCCGCTTTACACTCGCCGATGTCAGAGCCAGGGTCGGCAATACCAATCTATACACTTGCACCGCTGGAAAAGAAAAAGCATGCAGAAAGCTGAATTTACGCTAAATTATTTTTATGAATTGGAATGATTATTTTCTCACCCTGTTCGCGCGTTGCGTTGCCAACTATCAAACTGGTGATTTGGATTTCACAAATTACTACCGCCCGCAAGACCTCGACTTCCTTGCCAACATCGGCTGTAAATCCCGCGAATTTTTCGATTTTGTCGAAGATTTTTGTGCTGAGGGTGAGCCATCCGTCTCAAGCGCCCTGTTGGTGGCCGCCGTTCGGCGCGATTATTTCATCACCCACCAGAAAAGCATCCCCAGTGATCGGATCCTAACCCGAGATGAGCTCCCTACTTTCGGCGACGAGCTCAACGGTATGCCCTACCTGCCGCGACTGCTCGCCAAGGGCCGGGCCAAACTCCGTGGCGAATTGGACCCAGAGCTCATGTTCGGTTGCGGCGGGGACCGTAATTTCCTCAAAAAAAACGGCAAGATTCACCCCGCCGATTTCCTCCGCCACCTCTGGGCTGCTGGCAACGACGATTCTAAAATCGCCGCTTGGATCCTCGAACAACAAGACTGAAGCTTCCTTTTACAAGCTCCCCTGCCCTGACTCATTTCCACTCGAAAACTCCGTGCTTGCCTCATCCGGCCGAGCGTCTTATTTCCGCTTGCACAAATCATGGCCAGTACACCGATTATCAATCTCCGCAAAGGACATGCAGTCCGTCACAACAACGAAGTCTGCCTCGTGATCGAGCACGAGCTAAAAACGCCACCAAGGATGGCGTCTTATGTTCAAATGTCGATCCGCAGTGTCGCGACCAAAAAAGTTTTCAACCTGCGGATGACCTCCAACGACAGCGTCGAGGGTGTGGTTCTTGAGCGCACTCCGCATGAATATTCCTACAAAGACAGCAGCGGTTATCATTTCCTTGACCCAAGCACTTATGAAGATGCCGTCGTTTATGAGGATTTAATCGAAGGGGTAAAAAACTACCTGATCGAAGGCCAGCTCTACAATTTACTTGTTGCTGATGGGATTGTGGTTGCCGTCGATCTCCCGCTTTCGATGGTGATGACGGTTGCCGAGTCTTCAGAAGGCGTTAAAGGTGACTCCGCCAATAACGTTTACAAGCCCGCCGTGATGCAAACGGGTTTGATCGTGCAGGTGCCACTTTTTATCAACGTCGGCGAACGGATTAACGTGAAAACCGAAGACAATTCCTACACCGGTCGCGCCAACTGAGCGATTTCAGCAATTCATTTTTGATCACAACGGGCAGTCCATCGCGGCTGCCCGTTTTTTGTGTGACTTACTCCGCGAAGTCGAGGTTTGCAGTTATTGGTAAATGTTGGTTTCAACTTGATATTAAGCCTCAAATTTCACGAACTCATTCATGATGAAATCCACCCTGCTGTTTGTGACACTGCCCATGATTTTCGCCAGTCCGTCCGCATTGGCAAAATCCGAGCTCGAAACGCTACGTTCGCGTTGCTCCGAGCAGGAGCGACAAATTCGGCATTTGGAAAATGAAAATGCTCAATTACGCGCCGATCCACACGAACTCCACACTTCCACCACCAAACCGGAAGCCGCCGCGACAGCGGACGGCCAATTGGAGGCAGACACCTCCTCCGATACGACACCTGAAAAATCGACAATTTACACCGCCAAAGCAGGTGACAGCTTAGAAAAGATTGCCCGCAAAACCAACTCAAGCCCGCAGCAACTGGCCAACGTCAATGGGCTAAAAATCAACGCAACCCTCCACCCAGGACAAAAACTCAAAATCCCCGCCACCGCTCCAGCAGCTGTTGTCACTCCCCCCGCTAAATCCGGCCAAAATACTTACACCATCCAGCAGGGTGACACGTTTTCCAGCATCGCTAGAAAAAACCGAACCAACACCGAAGCATTGGTCACAGCCAACCCCAAGGTCAAACCCACGGCCCTCCGCCCAGGCCAAATCATCAACCTAAGTGGCTCATCCACCACCGAGCCCAGCCCCTCCCCCACCGCGAC
>JAYWAR010000154.1:0-5595 GCA_043782285.1 Akkermansiaceae bacterium
TGCTCCCTGAGTCGCCAGGCCTCACCAAGATGAGCCTCGGCCCCCGGGTGAAGGACGTCAGCGGGGATTTTTCAGTTTAGTTTTCCACACCGATCGATCGAAGGCAGAATGAGTGCGACTCCCGACTGAGACAGTTGGGAGACTCTTTGACTAATCCGGCGTCAGTAAGCGGATGCCGTGGTTTTCGATCAGGATCTGGCGTTTTTTCAAGAGCGCGCCAGTGGCTTGTTTAAAGCTGCGCTTGCTGACGCCGAGTTCGTCATGAATTTCTGCGGCGGGACTGTGATCGCCGAGCGACCAGAAGCCGCCGCGAGCGCTGAGTTCGGCGAGGATTTGGGCTTCGAGGCCATCGACTTTGGCGCGGCCAGCCGGGTGTAAGCTGAGGTTGATTTTACCGTCGGGACGAATGGCGGTGACGTAGCCTTTGAGGGTTTCGCCGGGTTGCAGGTCTTGAAAAACCTCATTGCCGAAAATCAGCCCGCTGTGGCTGCTGTTGACGATGGCTTTGTAACCGAGATCGGTCTTGCCGAAGATGATCAGGTCGACTTCTTGTTCCAGCTGGAAAGTGGGTGGGATTAAGTCCATGTGACGAGCAATCCGGGTGGTGGCGACTAATCGTCCACTGTGTGGGTCCACTTGGACATAGACAATGTAGTGTTTCCCGATTTCCATCCGCACTTTTTGCTCTCGGAAGGGAACCAGTAAATCTTTAGGTAGGCCCCAGTCGAGGAACGCCCCAACGCCGGTGATATCGACACATTTCAAGCGAGCAAATTGGCCGGGCATCACTTTAGGTGCTTTCAGTGTGGCAACTTGGCGGTCTTCGGAATCGTGATAAAGGAAAACATCGACGAAAGCGCCGAGCTCCCACTTGAGTGGCATTTCACGGCGGGGCAGCAAAATTTCGCCAAGTTCGCCGCCATCGAGAAACAGCCCGAAGGTTTTTTCATGAAGGATTTGGAGGGATGCGCGATTGCCGATGGCGGTCATGGCGGCAAGGTGGACTTTTGCGGGATGGGAGTCGATGGCGATCTGGGGCAGTGCTCAGATTCGCCACTTGTCTCCGGCTTCGGGAAGCGGCAGGCTCTGGCCATGGAGAGTCACGAGTGGTTTGAAAATACCGAAGAAGGCAAAGTCTTCTATCGGGGGAATTATCAGGGCGGCAAATGGACTGTGATGACCACCACTCAGAAGCGTGATCCGACTTGGACCGACCTGAAACCGCCTTCAGAGGCAGTGTGGCGGGAATTGCGCGATGTGGTTTGGAAAAAATACCAACGCAAGCGCTGCCCGTGGGATCGGGTTGCGGATTTGGATAAAATGCTCGGTGACGAGCCGCTACCCAGGCCCGGAGCCTAGGGCAGTGCGGGTTCAATGCGGACCGCTGGGGTGCCGAGTAAGTCACGCAGACGAGTGCAGAGTGACGATTCCACGGTGTCGAGCAAGCCGCTGGTTTCTACGTCCTCACGCATTTGGGTGCGGAGCTCGCGAAGGATTTGGGCGCGGTCAGCGGCTTGAATTTTATTGAGCCAGCCGCTGTCTTCGCTGAGGACGTCGAAGTCGAGCAGTTCGACGGAGAGCACCTCGGGCTTAGGAAAACGGGCGACTGGCTGGCGGTTCTCCAGTCGCAGCGAAATCCCGTCTTTAAGCCGGTAACCTGCTTTGACTTGGTAGTGGCCGCGGACGATGAGTTTTTTGGTACCGAGCGGGAAAAACCCAGAAAGTTCCTCAGATTTCTCGATACTGCGAGTGGCGCTCAGCCGCATTTCGAGCAGCGAGAGCTCGGTAATTTCGCGAGTTGCGATGATTTCAGCGCGCCCCTCAACGATGTGGGTGGAGGTGTGGGTGATGGCGGCTAAAACTTGTTGCAGACCGTGTTCGAAATGGGTTTGAGTGGCGGTAAAGCTACGCTCGAGCGGCCGGAGCAGCAGGAAATAAGCACCGCCAAGGATCGCGACTAAGGTCAGGACACGGCGCAGAGTTTTCCACATTTCCACCCGATCTTGCATGCCGGAAAATTAGAGCCTCGCGGTGTCGGCGTCGATGGTCGAAAATCATTTTTGCTAACGATCATGCGTGCGGGCCATGAGCAAACGCCACGCTCCGACTGGCTTTCGCCCTTTACTTCATGGCGTGGGGGTTTTCTTATCCAAGCGATGCTGAAACTGAATGCATGGATCCTGACTCCGCTGCTTTTCGGGCAGCTCCATGCCCAAGAGGCTCGAGTGTTGCCCGAACTGACGGCAGTGGCTCCGGCAGTAGATACGATTGTGCCGGTGCCGCCGCCCGAAATCCGGCTTGGCTCGCTGGATGAGGCGACGTCGACACTGCCTAAAAATTTAAATATTAACAACTACGGTGGTGGAACCATCGAAGGAATCAAAGATGTCGGGATTTATTACCGCGGCCCCGGAATTAAGATCACTGGTGATAACGGGTTTGAAGCTTATGCCGACCAAGCGCGAATCGATTTCAAGGAAAAATCGGTGACGCTGGAAGGAAAAGTTAGCATTTATCAAGGAAATATCCTCCAGCGAGGGGACAAGGCGGTGTATTTTTATGAACGGAAATTTTTGGATAGCAGTGGTCTGCGAGTATCGATGGATCCGATTTTACTCGAAGCCGGAAAATTCACCGTCGAGAGTCGCGGTAATCAAAAGGTTTTAGTCGGTGAAGATGCCGGAATTACCACCCATGACGTCGAGGAGCCGGGGTTTTGGGTGCGCTCGAAAAAAACCACGATTTATCCGGGGGACAAAGTCGTTTTTAACGATTTACGACTTTACGTCGGAGAGGTGCCGGTTTTTTGGTTACCTTATTTAAGCCAGCCGTTGAGTTCGGAATTGGGTTACAATTTTGTTCCGGGCTCTCGCTCCAATTGGGGGCCCTATTTGCTCAACACTTACGGGATCATGTTGGGGGGGAAGACCAACCCAGTGACCGGTGAAAATGAAGATGCGTGGCTGCTTTCACGGTGGCATCTGGATCTTCGCAGCAGGCGCGGGGTGGGTACCGGCGTCGATTTAGTCGATCGCCGGGAAGAAAATCAAAAAAAGCTCAGCGACGATCAAACTGCGGGCGAGCCACGACAATTGAACCCGTGGGCAGATGACGAAAAGGAAATAAGTGGCCTGAGTTTATACTATCTCAATGACTTAGCGCCGGAGACAAATACCACCGGGGTGACGCGCGGCCAAGTCAACCCGGATCGCTACCGGATCGAGTTGAAGCAGCGCCTCAAACTGGATTTGCCAGATGATGCCGATTGGCGGCTCGACTCGAATTTAACCCTACTTAGCGACCCATACTACTTAGAAGATTTTGATCCGGGGGCATTCCGGACCAATCCGGCCCCCGACAATACCCTCGGGCTATTCCGGCGGGATGACACCTCGTTGTTGTCACTGCTAACGCGATTTAGGATCAACGATTTCTATCGGGCAGACACTCGTCTGCCAGAAATTTCCTTCGATCAGGCGCGGCGGCCGTTGTTCGGGTTACCATTGCTTCATGAAGGGAACAGCTCATTCGGATGGATCGGGGAACAAGCCGCGAATCTGGCACGCGATACAATTCTCAATCCCTTACTGCAACTTACCGCGAGTGATCCGGCAGCGCAAACTTTGCTCAACCAACTCAGCAGCTACGACCGGCAACTTGCGCAACGACTGCTGGCGCTGCCACTCAACGATCCAAAGCGGGCGGCAATCCGCAGCCAGCTCATTGATTCGAGTTACGCCCGCTTCAACACCTACCAAGAGTTGTCGCTGCCGATGACTTTCGGCGGATTCCTGAACCTCACTCCAGAAGCGGGATTGGGCTACACCCGCTACATGGCAGCGAACTGGCCGATTGATAATTCGGACCGAACCACTTTGCATGTGGGCGCTGAGACTTCCGTAAAATTTTCCAAAGACTTCGGAGCTTATCATGATTCCCGGTGGGGGCTGGATGGACTGAAGCACATTTCGCAGCCCTATGCCGCATGGTCGGTGGTTAGCGCGGATCATTTTGACCTCGAAGATCCACAGGTCGATCGCTTGACGCCGACCACTCGGCCGCGGCCCTTGGATCCGGTTCGGTTTACCGCGATTGACGAGCTGCAGAGCTGGAATGTGGTACGGATGGGGACGCGCAACCGGCTGCTAACTCAGCGTGACAACCAAGCGTTCGATTGGCTCTTTTTGGACAGCTACATTGACGCTTTTATCAAGGATCCCGAAGAGCAGCGCGATTACTCAAATTTTTACAACGATCTTCACTGGCAGCCGTTGCCATGGATGGGTGTCGAAGTGGATACCCAATTTCCAATCACCACGGGAGCTTCAGGATTCAATGAGTTTAACACGAGTTTACGATTTATGCCGAACCCGAATTTCCAATTTACGATTGGTTACCGTGAGTTAAAGGGGCACCCGGTATTGACTGACTCGAATCAGGTGAATTTAGAAACTTACACCCGCTTGAATGAAAACTGGGGGATCGGCAGCCACCACATTCTGGAAATGGACGACGGAACGATGCAATTGCAACAATACACCTTGCACCGCGACTTGGGAAATTGGGTGGCTGGACTTGGACTCACTCGCGTGGACAATCGCTACAAAGCAAATTATGGGCTGGTCTTCAGCCTGACCTTTAAGGATTTCCCTTCGGTTTCCTTGCCTTTCAAGATTGACGCTCCATAGTGCCGCAGCATGACTATTTCCCCAGACAAGTTGCTCGCGTCCCTACGTTGGCGCTACGCGACCAAGAAATTTAACTCCGCGCGCAAGATTTCCGCCGCCACTTGGGACGCGATTGAGGAGTCGTTGGTGCTGACGCCGTCGTCTTTTGGGCTTCAACCGTGGAAGTTCTTAGTGGTCGAGGATTCCGGGCTGCGGGCGAATCTGGCGGTGGAATCCTGGAACCAGCCGCAAGTTACGGAAGCGTCGCATTATGTGGTGCTCACGGCACGCACCGATTTGAATGCGGCCGACATCGATGCTTGGATGACTCGGCTCTCCGAATTGCGAGGCAGTGGCCCAGAAGCGGTGGCACCGCTCAAGGGCATGATCGAAGGTTTTGCCCAAGCGATGAGTCACGAGGCGCGCCACGCATGGAACATCCGGCAAGCTTACATCGCACTCGGTCAATTGATGGCGGCAGCAGCCCTGCTCGGGATCGACGCCTGCCCGATGGAAGGAATCAGCGCAACGGGCTACGACCAGATTCTCGGCCTCGAAGGCAGCGGCTACGTCACGGTGGTGGCTTGTGCTCTTGGTTACCGCGCAGAGGATGATAAATATGCGACGCTGCCTAAAGCCCGTTTTGACCGATCACAGGTCATCAGCCATCTTTAAAAAGGTTTTTCCGGCGCTTTGAGACCGAGGATTTTCCAAACCTCCTGCATCAGGCGGATGGCGATTTCCCCGGATAATCTTGCTTCTTTACGCTTGCCGTTGATGCCAACGTTGATCGATGGAACTTTGAGGCCCGTCGGTGAATCTGCCTCACCGACATCAACAAAAAGACGTTGGCTGATTTCCCGAGCGGCCGCTTCATCAGAGCCGAGCGCGAATTTGGCTGGCAGTTTTAAATCCTTGCTAACCTGAA
>JAYWAR010000155.1:0-1994 GCA_043782285.1 Akkermansiaceae bacterium
GTGTAGTAGGATGAGAAAATGCCGATCACTAACAACACGCCAAGCGGGGCGATGATCAGCCACTTGGGAGAGAAGGCCGGGAAATTAAAATTCGGGCGGGCGAAGGGAATCGTATTGTCGAGCGGTGGTGGCTTCATGGTCAGGCTTGGTTCAAACGCCGGAGGCTACGGTGCATGGAACCGAGAAGGAACCTTGAAAATTCCGGGCAGTTTGTAACTCGCGCCGACCATCAGCGTCTATTCTTTCGGCCTGAGGACCCCCTCCCGCACGAGCCGGAATCCGATAGAGCGTATTATATTTTTTTATAATATTGGCGGATTCGTGAACGCAGTAAAACCAATTTTCAGTTCCTCTGTATTCGAGATTTCAAACATCCCCAGTCCATTGACTGCACTATCTAACGAATCCAACCCAGCCTTCACATCCCCTCACGGCTCTCCAGCGACAATACTCTGGATGGAAAGTTCACTTTGGGGATTTGCGAAGGAAGAACCATAACACGCAGGCAATTGCGGCCAGGCCGCCGAGTAACCACACGAGCCAACTGCGCGAACTTGATCCATCAGTCGTGGCCGATACTACCGACTTGGGCTGTGCCACTGGAGATTGCTTTGCCTGTCTAACATTGGATGACGGATCCGGCGGATTGGGAGCACCACCGCGTTTGTTCTTCCGCTGTGCACCCGCACCTTCTATTGCTCCGGCTTTCACCAGCAGCGGCTTGATATCAGCAATATCTTTGTCACGAACCGCGTCAGACACCGCGTCAGTCCACCCAGGCTCTCCGAACTTAATCATCTCCTTCTTTTCGAGCCAGGCCGTAAGCTCACCTTTAGCAGCATCGCAAACACGAGGGATGGAACCGATCAACTCCTTGCCATGCTTGTCGTATAAGCGACGTTTGTCATTCAAAAGCGATACCAGAAAATTTGGGACGCGAGGATCGTCCGTATATAAACCCAAAAATCGAATGTCCTGTTCGAGAACTGGCACTTCCTCCATGTTTTCTTGGGTGCGAGCGAGCAAAAAACTCGCCACTTGGTCAGGCGATACTTCGAGTTTCTTTTGGATTAAAGAGCAGGCCAAGATGTCATCGCCATTTTTCGTCAGTCGCGCGTTCTCAAAAATATCGTATAACGCCCGCGCTCCATCCATGGTGCGAATTCCCGCCCAAGACTTGATGCGTTCTTCAAGTTGATCCTCGTGAAGCTCGCCTGGAGTTATTGACTCGTCAATAATTCGGCGTAGCTCCTGCTGCACCTCCGCCGATTTAATAAGCGGCACTATTGCAATAAAGCTTAATATGATTAGATATCGTGTCATACTTTATTATTAAAAGTTTGAGAGTTCAAACATACCATGGCCATTGACTGCGCTTTCTAACGAATCCAAGCTAGCCTTTACATCCTCTCACGGTTCTTCATCGACAATTTCACGTGTATAAGTTTACTTGGGAGATTTGCGAAGGAACAGAAATAAGGCACAGGCAAATGCCATGATGCCTACGAATAAGCACACGAGCCAACTGCGCGAACTCATTTCATCTGCCGTGGCCGATGTTGCCGACTTGGGCTGTCGCGCTGGCGATTGCTTTACTTTGGGAACATTGGATGACGGGTCCAATTGATTGGATGCATCGTCGGGTTTGCTCCTTTGCTGTGTGCTCGCGGCTTCCATTGCTCCGGCTTTCACCAGAAGCGGCTTAATCTCGCGGATTTGCTGGTCGCGGTCAGGTTCAAACACCGCATCCCACGCCCAGCCAGGATCGCCACGCTTGATGAGTTCTTTCTTTTGCAGCCACCCAAGAAGCTGGCCGTGGGCGGAGTCACAAACACGAGGGATGGAACCGATCAAGTCTTCGCCAGGCTTTTCATAAAGGCGGCGCTTGTCGGTTAACAGTGATGCAAAGTATTTTGGCACCCGCGGGTCGTCATCGTATCTTGCCAAAAAATAGAGATAACGCCTCAATAAAGGTGGGTCGCCGACATTCTGTT
>JAYWAR010000156.1:0-1992 GCA_043782285.1 Akkermansiaceae bacterium
ATCACGGAATTCGGCTCGGTCAAAAATCAAGAGCAGTTCCATGCCCTCCACGCCTATTCGCCTTATCACAATGTGGTGAACGGAACCATGTATCCTTCAGTCATGTTTCTTGCGGGCGAAAGGGATGGTCGTGTCAACCCATCCAACTCCCGGAAAATGACCGCTCGGTTGCAAGAAGCCACCGCTTCAGAGAACCCCATCTTAGTGAGACTTAGCTCTGGCTCGGGTCACGGGATGGGCACGAGTCTCACCGAGCACATCGCCGAGCAGGTGGATGTCATCACGTTTCTCTACCGGCACCTCGAGATGTGCCGGATAGATTCTCCCTTAGCCATCGCATAGGGAGCAGCTCCTAACGGTAGCCTTGCGGTGCCGGGCCGATGCTCCCTCCTGGCACGAAAGTCGCCGGGAAGTTAATGGTTTTCTGATCGTGATTGCCTTTTCTAACGGCAGCTACCCAGCGCACGACCCGTCGGATGATTTGTCCTGTATTCCACTCCATGTGGGCGATGGGCGGATGGCACCATTTCAACTCCTTGTCGGAATCCGGCGAAACGAGTGATACCTTGCCGGGTATATCAATGTGGCGGCGGGCGAGAAACTGCATGGCTGCAATCAATTTTTGGGTTTCATCAATGATCAAAGCGGTCGGCGGCGTGGTGCGAAACAGGCTTTCTAGCAGCGCGTGAAATCCTTCGGGCGTCTCCTCCCAGTCGGGGAGATTGTAGGGTCCGGTCGCGATGCCGTGAGCGCGGATTTCTGCGAGGACGAGTCGCTCGATAGTCCCAGGAATCGGCTTCCTCCGGCCAGCAAGAGTGATCATGACGATGCGCCGGTGGCCATGCGCAATGAGCTGCCGGGTGGCCTCAAGATAGGCCGGAACTTTGTCTGGCCCCGTGCGAGCCAGCGGCAGTCCACCCGAGCGACCGTAGAGCGCGATGCTTGGCACGCTTTGCGTCGCGAACCATTCTAACAGTTCGCGGGATCCTGCGCAGATGATCCATGCGTCGGTGGGCGTTTCATTCACCATGCGGATGATGCTGGCGACGTTGTAGTTCAGTTGAATTTGAGATTTTTTACTGACCGAGACAATGTGGCCAGCAGCTTCCAAATCGCGCTGGATTTCCCATAGGATGGGGTCGGTGTCCTGAGTGAAATCGTGGAGCAAAAGAGCTACGTGGAGCGGGCGGAGTGCCATTCCGCCCTGTTCCGGTGGAACGATCCTGCGGCAACGGCCCAATCCGCCGGCGGTGATGACGCCATCGGTTTCAAGCGTCCGCAAGGCTGCCCGCACCACTCCAGTTGAAACATCGCATTCGCTGGCCAAGCGCACCACGCCGGGCAAGCGCCCACTCCAGCGGCCTTCTTTGATTCCATTGCGGAGGTGCTCGACGGTTTGCTCGCCAACGGTTAAAAGACGTATCGGGTGCATGGTCCTACCAGACTGATGCGTTTCCCGGCTCAGTTGTCAACGGAATAGAAATGGAGGGTGATGGACTTAGGTTTGGACCAACCCTGTGGGTCACAGTGAAGGGGTTGTCATCGGTGAAACAGAGATCAGACCTGCTTTTCGTCCGCTCAGGGTCAGCCCGTAACTGGTGCGTGTTGTGGCCTAGTTTTGCCGAAAGTATCCAACAAAAATCCTTGGTCCTGCTACGCATTTTCCTTAGACATGCGGCGTTGAAGTTAGTTTTACGGCTGGTTTCAAGCAAAGTGCGGTTAAACCCTTATAAAAGTTTGTCTTCACCAGAATGGTTGGCGTGATGGTTTCATGACTGTCATCTCGATCATCTTGAGGATGGTGAGTTATTTCGGGCTGCCCTTAAATCCAATCCATCACCTAACGAATTCTGTTATGAGAACTCCATCTTGTCTCCGTTCTTCTGTTGCAGCACTCTCCCTGAGCTTGCTTGTGGCATTCCCATCCGCCAATGCCGCGGTCCCGGATTTCACGGCGACGGGGGTCATCGCCGCGCTGAAAGCAGATTCCAA
>JAYWAR010000157.1:0-15327 GCA_043782285.1 Akkermansiaceae bacterium
CCGCCAGGAACGCCGAGCGCGAAAAATCCCACCAGCCAAGCCACCCCGCCGATGCCAATCACCGAGGCCCATGGCACCGAAAGCCCAGGGACCGCCAGGGTCACCAGCCACAGCAAGCTGCCGTTGACCAGGCACAACCCAAAATAGGCCAGCCAAGCCCGGACCCACGCATGGGGATGCAATTTCAAATCTTTCAAAGACGGGGCGAAACGGTTCAAAATCCGGCCGAGGGCGGCCCGCACCCGCGGTTGGCAGATTAAGCACCCTCCCACCCCCATCGTCACAGCCACCGCCGCGCAGGTCAGCAACGCCGAATGAGAAGCCAGCGCCCATCCGCGAGCAATTAAGTCCTGACCGACCGCCGTCGGTAAAATCCACAAAGCCGTGCAAGCCCATGCCAGGACCGTAAGTGACAGCTCGACCGCCAAACCCGCCGAGGCCAAGCGGAAATCCACCCCCAACTTGCCGACGTTGACCACCCGCGAGCCGTAGCCCCAGATGCCACCGGGTAGCCATTTCATCGACTCACTCTGGATCCAAACCCGAGTAATCGCAGTCCGCGACAGCTTGAGCCCCAACCCCGTAAAAACCTCGCGCCACGTTCCAGCATTGAGCCATTGGTAAGCACTCAGCCCGGCCACCGCGAAGACGATCCAAGCCCAGTTGACTCGCATCAGAACACCGGAAACTTGCGAGCCCATTTTGTAAAGTGCGAGACAGGCGAGGACCACCGCCGTCAACAGGGCCAGCGTTTTAAGTATTTTTTTCATCAGGTAAGAATCTTGGTTGGGGATGGATTAAGCGGCTTGGGGATGTCGGGCGCTGGCGGCCGGGGCATCAAGCACCTCGACCCAAGTCTGATGGGTCCGGCTGGCAATCCGCTCCCAGTCGAAAAATTCTTGCACATGTTTCAGCCCTTGGGCCGCGAGCCGTGAGCCAAGCTCCTTATCTTCAAGCACCCGCAGCACCGCTGCGGCCAACGCGGCGGGGTCTTTCTCCGGCACCAACAACCCGGTCTGCTCGTGGTGAATCACATCAACGATCCCACCAACCTCGGAAGCGACCACCGGCCGTTGATAGGCCAAAGCCTCGACCAGCACCACCCCGAGTCCTTCGGTGTCGCCACGATCATCGAAAATCGCCGGGTGGACGTAGGCCGAGCATTGTTGATAGAGCGCGGCCAATTGGTCATTGCTGACAAATCCGGCGAACGTGACAAACGGATCCAGCTTGAGCTCAGTACTGAGTTTCATCCACAGCTCCTTGCAGTCGCCCTCGCCAGTGACAACCAAGCGGACCTCGCGTTGTTTGAGGATCGTGGGCATCGCCCGGAGTAAGACGTCAATCCCTTTACGTTGGACCAGACGGCCGCAGAAGAGCAAGAGATCGGGTTGCTGCGTGGTGGACTCGGCAGCGCTGTCGGTCTTCACCGCAATGCTGCTGCCATAGGGAATCACTTTGGCGGTGAGCCCCGAGACCGCCAGAACCTCGGCCGCAGTATGTGAACTGTTGGCCAGCCGGTCGTCGGAAACCCGCAGCAGCCATCCGAGCAATTTGCGGATGCGTGGGCTACGGCGCGCCATCGCCAACTCGGCACCGTGGCTGAAAGAAACAATTTTCACCCCCAGCAAGTATTTGGGGAGGAGCGCCCAAATCGCGTGAGGAAACGGCCAGTGAACATGCAACACGTTGATCCGGTGTTTGATGCACCAGATATAGACCGCCACGATCCCGCATAGCAAATAAGGGATCGCCAACAATTTTGGGCCTAAGCGGCGTGTCTTATTCGGCGCGCCTTCATCGTGGGTGAGTGCCTCGATCGCACTCGGTGCATAGCGGAAACGCTCGATGCGGATGCCGTCGATTTCATGGGTTTTCAAACCGCGGTAGGATGGCGCCATCACCACCAATTGATCGACTTGGTCTTTGAGCCGGTGGTTAAGTTCGCGCATCCACGGCACCTGCGGATCATCCGCGGCACGGGCGTAGGTCGAGGTTAGCACCCCAACACGCAGCGGAGGGTGAGAATCAGCAGAGCTGGAGCAGGCATTCATGATTGCGAGAAAAGTGATTGGGTGTACTTTAGCTCGAACTACATGCTACTGGCGATCTTCCGGGCTGGAGCTGGAAAATTAGCATCGGTACACATCGCATCGGCAAAGCTGATCCCACCACATTGCTCAATCGGCTGGGGCGCATGGCCAGCCAGCTTGCCATAATAAACTCGGTGCTCCATCGCGAAACCTTGCAGCAATCCAAGCAACGAAGTGCAGAGAAACATCGCCGCACAAATCAAGAAACCCATCGCTGGATTCGCGCCAAGGATGAACATCCAAACCGCAATTAGCGTCAGCGTGACTCCAACCAGCCCAAGGCAAAGCGAAATCAGCCCGGCCAGTTGCATCGGCTTTTCGCGCCAGCGCTGCATCAAGCTTACGGTTGCCGTATCGAAAAATCCGGTAAACAGCCGCTTCCAGCCGTATTTGCTAACTCCGTGTTTGCGAGCATGGTGCTGCACCGCGATTTCCGCAGTCCGGAACCCTTCATACGATGCTAGGGAAGGAACCATCCGGTGCATGTCGCCATACATCGGCAAAGTCTTGATCACCTCGCGACGGTAGCACTTGAAACCACAATTATGGTCGTGCAGCGACACATTCACCAATTTACTGAGAACCGCATTGAACAACCGACTCGGCAAAACTTTGTGCCATGGATCGTGGCGCCGCCGCTTCCAGCCAGAAACAATATCGTAGCCTTCGTTGAGCTTTTCGATGAAGCGAGGAATCTCGGCTGGGTCATCTTGCAGATCGGCATCCATGGTAAAAACAACCTCGCCTTCAGCCGCTTCATAGCCGAGCGCCAGCGCATCCGCTTTGCCCCGGTTACGCCGGAAACGCAGCGCCCTCACTTTCCCCGGGTGCTCGGCAGCGAGACGCGACATCTCAAGCCAACTCCCATCCGACGATCCATCATCGATAAAAATAATTTCCCAACCGCGCGAAAATGGCGAAACGTGGGTTTGAATGCCGTCAAAGAGTTCTTGCAACGTCGCCTCCTCATCCATGGCAGGAATGATGAAACTCACCGTGGGACGAATCAGCGGATTGCGCGCAATGTTGGTATTCATGGGATATTAATCATCGCTAGAGGCGTGCCAAATTTGAAATTTCTTAATAACTCCTTGTTTTTAAAGGGGCTTATAAAAACCCAAGTGGCCCAAGCACCCGCCATTGCAGCTTGCGGCCCGGTAAAGAATACCGGAATCCTCGGGGAAACCCGGTAAAAATTACCGCCCGCAAATGTCGCGATTCACTCTCGCCATCGCCGCGATCGCTGGCTAGAAATTGAGTTGTTCCATGCGCGGCCGTTCGCTTCATCTATTAAGCTTGATTTCGTTAAGCGCAACCTTGTGGAGCTGCAAAGCGGTAGGGCCAGATTATCAGCCACCCGTCACCCCAGTGCCGGACTCATGGGCGCGCGCGATCCAAGGCGAGCGCAGCTCCGCTCAGACCGGGGCCCAACGTTGGTGGCGACAATTTAAAGATCCAGACCTCAATCGCCTGATCGCGATGGCCAAGGACAACAACCCAGACTTGAAGCGGGCACAGGCACGGATTCATCAAGCTTGGCATCAATGCCGCATCATCGAAGCCTCCTTGTTTACCCACAACGATCTCTATGCTCGAAATAGCAACGGTTTAGGCTCTTTCAATACCAGCGGAGTCAAATGGGATTTCCGCTCATCGATCAATGACCTTGCGCAAGTCGATATGGGATGGGAAATGGACATCTTTGGCGGAATCCGGCGGCAAACCGAATCGGTCAATGCCGACTACGAGGCCAGCATTGAGGGCTGGCGCGATTTCCATGTGCTGATCACCGCCCAAGTCGCCCTCGATTACATCGCTTTAAGGACTTTTGACGCGCGCCTTAGCAGCGCTCGCGAAGGGCTGACAATGTACCAAGAAATCGCCGGAATGGCCAAAGTCCGGCATCAAGAAGGCGTCGGTGCAGAAGTCGACGTGCTGGAAGCCTCCGCGCGGCTGAAAACTCAAGAAGCATTGGTGCCAGCGCTGGAAAATGAACGCGGGTTTATTCTCAGTAACTTGTCGGTTCTAATCGGCACTTATCCACAACAAGCCGCCGCCGCGCTCAAACCGGAAGCGCCGATTCCGGTGCCGCCCACTCACCTTGCCACCGGAGTCCCGGCTGATTTGTTGCGCTCTCGCCCCGATATCCGCCGCGCGGAGCGCAAATTGCAGGCCCAAAGCGCGCGGATCGGGATCGCTACCGCTGAGCTTTATCCAAGCCTATCCCTTTCTGGGGCCATCACTTATGAGCACAATGTGATCCAAAGAAGCATCCTCACCCTGTTCCGCCGCGATCTCGGGCTAGGGCCCACTTTGCGCTGGAGACTGCTTCACCACTGTGCCGATCAAGCCCGGGTCAAGGAAATGGAGGCCGGAATGGAAATCGAGCTCGCCGCCTACGAAGAAGTGGTGCTGCGGGCAGTGGCCGAAGTTGAGGAATCGATGGGCGCATGCCATTTCGAAGGCCTACGTTTCGAGCGACTCACCGCTGCCACCTCAGATTATCGGAAAACCGCAGAGCTGCTCACCGATTCCTACCGCGCCGGACTGGTCGATTTACGGCGCTTGCTCAATGCCCGTCAAGACGCCCTCAATACCGCCGATGAAGCAGCCGCAACTCGTGGACGCTTGGCGGCGCACACGGTCAAGTTGTTTAAAGCACTTGGCGGTGGCCCGCTGCCGACTCCCAAAGGGATGGAGTCCCAAATGCCCGAAACTGGCTCGCCACCGCCGCCCTCGCGCCCACCACTGGCCAAATCCTGCGCCCAAACTCGCTGAAGCCGCTGGTGAGGCGCTCAGGCGATTCCGTAGGCTTTGAGCTTGTTGTACACCGACTTGTCGCTGATGCCGAGGCGTCTGGCGGTTTCCGCCTTGTTTCCTCCACAAAGCTGCAGGGTTTGGATGACCGCCGCCCGTTCTACATGTTCAAGCGAGAGTCCGGCAAGTCCGCCCGGCTCTGGCACCAGCGACACGCGGCTCACAGACGTCGGACGAAACTCACGGGGTAAATCGGCAGCGGTGATGGTGGCATTGTCACAAAACACCGAAAGCCGCTCGAGCACGTTTTCCATTTCACGAATATTTCCTGGCCAACGATATTGGTAAAACAGCGCCAGCGCTTCCGGTGCAAGCTCTACCCGATGGCTCTTCCGGCGGGTGGCGATGTCAGATAAAATCCTGCGGACCAATGGCGCAATTTCCTCGGGCCGCTCGCGCAAGGCCGGAACCTCAAGCGGAATCACGCTGAGCCGGTAATACAGATCTTCACGAAATGAGCCCTCCGCAATTTTCGCCGCGAAGTCGATGTTGGTCGCCGTGATCAGCCTGACATCCGCCTTCAAGGTCGTTTCTCCGCCCACCCGCTGAAACCGCCGGTCCTGCAGCACGTTGAGCAGTTTCGGCTGGAGATCGAGTGGCAGCTCGCCGATCTCGTCGAGAAAAAGAGTGCCCCCGGCCGCCGATTCGATCTTGCCGATGCGACGCTTGATCGCACCGGTGAAAGCCCCTTTTTCATGACCAAATAATTCACTTTCAAGCAACTCTCGCGGCAAGGCCGGGCAGCTGACCGTAACAAATGGCCGCCCCGCCCGCGGGCTTAACGAATGGATCATTCGCGCCAGCACCCCCTTGCCTACCCCGCTCTCGCCAGTCAGCAGCACGTTGGCATCCAACGGCGCAATCTTCCGTGCCTTCTCCAGCAGCGCCGCCATCGCCGGCGACTCGGCAACCATCGTCGGAATCTCGGTCGACTCGCCAACTGCGTCGCGTAACGCTTCATTTTCTTGGCGGACCCGATGATGGTCAAATGCCCGGAACAACACCGCAAACAATTCTTCAGGATCGAAGGGCTTGGTCAAATAATCCATCGCTCCCAGTTTCAAGGCGCGAACCGCATCTGCCGCTTGATTGACCGAAGAAAGCATCACCGCTGGCACGCTGGGGTGATGGCGCGCGAGGTATTCGAGGCAGCGGAAACCGTCCCAATGCGGCATGTGTAAGTCCAACAAAACCACCTTGGTGGCCGGTCCCACCAATTCCATCGCTGCCCGCCCGTCGGCCGCCGCGACTGCCCGAATCCCGCGCTGTGACGCCAACAATACCAACAATTCTCGCGCCGCTGGATCGTCCTCCGCGATCACAAGTCCTGGTGCTTGATTTCCGCGTATAATCACGGGCGCAATTTGCAGATTGGAGATGTAAAGGAAAGCGTATTTTCCTGTAAGATTGATAAAATTCCACCGCTGAACCTTGCGAAAATCATCACGTCCACCGACGCGTGCCAAGCCGCGCCACTCGCCGTGAAAATGACAGGCTTTAAAAAGCGTTCAATCGCCGCTTTTCAAGACCTTGATGAAAGCGTCTTGGGGGATATTCACCTTGCCGAAGAGTTTCATCTTCTTTTTCCCTTCCTTCTGCTTTTCCAGCAACTTGCGTTTGCGTGTGATGTCGCCGCCGTAGCACTTGGCGGTGACATTTTTGCGCATCGCGGAAATCGATTCCCGGGCGACAATCTTGCCGCCCACCGCCGCTTGAATCGCGACGACAAACAAATGCGACGGGATAACCTCCTTCAGTTTGGCCGCCAGCGAACGCCCATAAGTTTCGGCTTTGTCGCGATGGACGATGGTCGAGAACGCCTCAACCGGATCACCGGCGATCAGCATGTCCATTTTGACCATTTTCGCCGCGCGGTAACCGGCATGCTCGTAATCCATCGAGCCGTAACCGCGAGTCATCGATTTAAGCCGGTCGTTGAAATCCACTAGGATTTCGGAGAGTGGCAAGACGCAGGAAAGCATCACGCGCGAGTCGTCGATGGTCTCGGTGTTGCTCACCTCGCCGCGTTTTTCGAGAACTAGCTGCATCATGTCACCGATGTATTCGCCGGGCACCATGATGAACACATTCACCACTGGCTCGCGGATTTCTTGGATGCCTTGCGGATCCGGAAAGAGCGTCGGGTTATCGACGATCATCTCGGTATCGTCAGTCATCGTGACATGATAAATTACTGACGGATAAGTCGAAATCACATCCATATCGAACTCACGCCGAAGCCGCTCTTGGATGATTTCCATGTGCAACAGCCCCAGAAAACCGCACCGGAAACCGAAGCCTAAGGCCGTGGAACTTTCGGAAGCATAAGTGAAAGCCGGATCGTTAATCTGGAGCTTGCCCATCGCCAACTTGAGTGCCTCGTAGTCAGAGGAATCCACCGGATAGATCCCGGAAAACACCATCGGTTGGATTTCCTTGTAGCCCGGCAATGCCTCGGGACACGGGTGAGTGTTGTCGGTCATTGTATCACCGACTTTCACTTCACTGGCAGCTTTCATGTTGGCTATGACGTAGCCAACATCGCCCGCTGAAAGCACTTCGCGGGCACTCATTTTCGGGGTGAAGATTCCGACTTCTTTGACTTCGTAGGTTTTGCCGGTGGCCATCAAGCGCACCCGTTGGCCTTTGCGCACGCTGCCGGAAAACACCCGAACATAGGAAACCACGCCCCGGTAAGTGTCATACAGCGAATCGAATACCGAGCAGCGCAAAAGCTTATCCGGATTTTCCACCGGAGCAGGCACCCGGGCGACGATCGCCTCCAAGATTTCCTCGATCCCGATGCCGGCTTTGGCGGATGCCGGGATGCAATCCTCTGCCGGAATACACAGAATTTCCTCCAACTGTTTTTTGCACTTCGGCACATCGGCGGCCGGCAGATCGATCTTATTGAGCACCGGGATGATCAGCAAATTTTGCTCGGTGGCGAGATGAAGGTTGGCGACGGTCTGGGCTTCCACTCCTTGCGCCGCATCGACCATCAAAATCGCACCTTCACAAGCCGCCAATGCGCGCGATACCTCGTAGGAGAAATCGACGTGACCCGGTGTGTCTAGCAGGTTTAGCTTGTAGGTTTTGCCATCCTTCGCCTTGTATTCCATCGCCACCGGATGGGACTTGATGGTGATGCCTTTTTCACGCTCCAGATCCATCGAGTCCAGTTGTTGGGCACTGCTCTCGCGCATGGTCACGGTGTGGGTGGCCTCCATCAAACGGTCGGAAAGCGTGGTTTTCCCGTGGTCGATGTGGGCGATGATGGAGAAATTACGGGTCAGCTCGGTGGACATGGGCAAAGGAAGTCGGCAGGGACGCGGCGAGGGAAAGCAGGAAACCCACGAGATGGCACGCAAAATAAAGAATCTCAGCCGAGCCGCCGACTCCGGCCTTTTTCATTCATCGCGCCACAGACCGGGCAAGCGACCGTCCGCAGATGGCTGGAATCCTCAAATGCGTGTAAGCAAAGTCGGCAAATGACGCGGCGAGCGAGCGCTCGATTTTCGGCGCGGAGATGACGGGTCCGCGAAATCACTGCGAAAATCGGCACCAGCGCCAAGCAGCCGAGCACCACGTAAAACACGAAATCAGCGAGGGTGAGTTCCATGGTTTGCAGAGTTGGTAAATTCAATCGCTAGGGCAATCCAGCGCTCAGGATTGTCGGGGGCCGGCTTGAAGCAAATCCGCTGAAGCCAGGCCTCCAGCGCCGCGCCAGCCGGCTCGCCGCCTTTACTCAGCGCCACGCATTCCGCGACGCTCCCAGCGGGATTCAAACGCACCAAGAAACGCCATGAATCCGCCGACATCGCTGCGTCCACCGTCGCCTCAAAGGGCGGCAGTTCAACCGGCACGCTCTCGGCGCTGATCCCTGCAAGCGGATAAATCACCGGAACGAGCTTCAGCGGGGTGAAATCTGGACGAGTCACGATTGTCAAATCCCGCGGCGGGAAAAACAGCTGGCCCTTGGCAGCCAATTCCAGCGGTTTGAGCGGATTGCGCAGCGGCATTTCCTCTAAAGCCGGGGTGTAAGCTGGCGTTGGAACTAGGGCCTGCGCCATTGAAGCCGCCTCCAGCGCCGCCAACCCTTGCCACTCGTTCAGTTCGAAACGCGAAGGAAACGGCCCACCTTCGCGCGCTCTCAAGGTCAGCGCCCGTCCCAGCGTATCGTCTCGCAGGTAAATCACCGATGCCTTGCGTGGACTTGATTTCTCCGGGGCCGTGATCTGGATCCGCACCTTGGTGATCAAAAATGCGAATCCCGCCGCCGCTATTGCCAGCGCCAACCATTTTGAAAACTGCGAGGTTTTAGCCGCCCGCCAATGAAATACCCACTCTGGAGCACTCATCGGCCGTCGAGATTTGACCGTTCCGCCCGCCATCACGGTTTTTTCGGGTTTGGCCCCGGCACTGCCGCCGTCGGCGCATCCTTGCCCACCAGCGCAAGCCGGAACCCTTTCTCCAACACGCATTCTGTCACCTCGCGCTCGACGCCCACCGGAGTGCCAAGGTCTGTTTGCAACAGCACGATCGATTTCCCCGCCGCCCCTGCCAGCCGCAACTGATCCAAGCGCGCCGCCAACTCAACCATGCTCAACGAATCTCGCCCAAGGTGGATTCGCGGCTGCGACTCACCCGGCCCTAAAGTCACCACCAACGAATCCTGGTAACGCTCCATTTGAAATTTCGACGGTGCCAAATCGACCGCTACCCCCGATCGCAGAACCATGGCCGGCCCCAACAGAAAAAATAATTGCAACAGCGCGAAAATGTTCAAGATCGGCACCGCATGCAACAAACCCGGACGCTCCGGCAAGCTCATTTCCAGCTTCATGTGGCAGGCTCCCGCTTGGCCTTCAATGGCACTTTGCCTGCCGTCACCTCACCGCGAAAAGCCGCAAACTCGTGTTCCTCTCGCGCATCGGCAATCAAATGTACCATTTCGATCCCGGCTCGCTCAATCCGATGCACCAATCGCTTCGCCCGCCCCAAAAAATACAGGTAAAACAAGTAAAGTGGGATCGCGACTGTCAGCCCCATCACCGAAGTAATCAAGGCCACAAACACTCCCGCCGACAGCTCCGCCGGGCCACTGAGTCCACCTTGCTCACTCACTTTCTGAAAAGTTTCGAGCATCCCCAGCAGCGTGCCGAGCATCCCAACCAAGGGCGCGAGCAAGGCAGTACCCAAAATTGCCCGGATGTTTTTTTCAATTCGCGGCACTTCCAACTGACCCGCCTCCTGCACCACATCCCGCAAATCGGCCCGCGGTAAATAATACCGGCGTAACGCCGCATGCGCCACCCGTGCCACTGGCCCCGGAGCCCGAGCCGCCTCGTGCAACGCTTCCGCAAAAGCCCGCCGCCGAACGTGATGAGCCAAACCTACCAGCAAATTCCCCACATTGATTCGCGCTCGATGAAAGAAAAATAGCCGCTCGACCACGCACACCGTGCCGATAAAACCCAATCCTAGCAGCACCCACACCAGTGGGCCACCTTGCTCGATCAGCCCGGAAGGTTCCATCAATCCCAAAATCATCTGCCGCAACCTAAGCGTCGCCGCCCACCGCTGGCGAGCACTCAAATCACGGTTTGTCTTTTTCCGCTTTTCAGTTTTTCCGCTTCTGCCCCATGCTCACCCCATGCTTCAAATCGCTTCCACCCTCAAAAAGCTCCTGCTCAAAAAATCGGTCCGCACCGGCAACTTCACCCTCGCTTCCGGCAAACAAAGCGATCTCTACATTGACTGCCGTGTCACTGCCCTCGACCCCCGCGGGGCTTTGCTCATCGGCGACCTCGGCTGGCACGCGGTCCGCTCCAAAATCCACTCCGAGCAACTTAAAATCGACGCTATCGGCGGCATGACCCTGGGCGCTGATCCGATCTCCCTCGCCGTCGGCATGGCTTCAGCAATGAAAAACCCCACCGAAACCCTCCAAGTTTTCACCGTCCGCAAGGAGCCTAAAGGCCACGGCGCGGGCAAACAAATTGAAGGAAATTTCCAAGCCGGCCACAACGTGATCGTCGTCGATGATGTCATCACCACCGGTGGCTCGACCCTCAAAGCCATCGACGCGATTGAGCGCGAGGGCGGTAAAGTCGCCTTCGCCCTGGTGCTGGTGGACCGCGAAGAAGGGGGCAGGCAAGCGATCGAAGCGCGTGGCGTCCACGTGATCTCGCTATTCACTCGCAGCTCGCTGCTCGATGAGTGAAGCGTTGCAAAAATGAATTGCGCTCGCCGCCGGACTGGTTTTGTCTCTGCGGGCTGTCAGGGGCCGTGGAGGTTCGGCAGGCGAACCCCGCCAGGCCTTGATCGGAGCAACGGTAGTTTGTCCGAACTTGCCGCGGATTCCCTGGCAGCACATTTTTTCCGGCAGCCGAGCTTCACTCAAGCTCCAAAATCGCCTTGAAACGCTGCAATGCCACTTCCCACGCCTCAGGGTTTTTCGGCACAAAGGTCCGGAATTCGAAGGAACGACGAATCAAATCCCGTCCTGCCTGAATGTCCGGCAAATCGCCAGTTCCGACCATTTGAGTGATTACATTGCCACAAGAAGTCGCCTCCACCGGACCCGCGATCACTTCGATGCCGAGGGCGTCTGCGGTCGCTTGGCTGAGGAGTTCGTTCTGAATGCCGCCTCCACCCGCATTTAAACGCGTAAAATGACGCCCCGTGAGCTGCCGAATGCGATCATAAACGATCCGGTATTTGAGCGCCAACGACTCGGTCGCCACCCGTAAAACTTGGCCATGATCGACTGGCACCGCTTGCCCCGTCTTCTGGCAATAAGCGCGAATTTTATCTGGCATCCCGCCCGGACTGGCAAAGTTGGCGTCATCCGGGTCGATGAAGGCGGTGAACGGCTCGGCTTGATTCGCCAGTGCTGCCAATTCCGCGTAACTCAAGCTTTTGCCATCCAGCTCCCACTGCCGTTTGCACTCTTGAATCAACCATAAGCCACCGATATTTTTCAAAAATCGGACCTGCTGATTCACCCCAAGTTCATTGCAGAATCCCAGCGCCAGAGCCTCTGGCGTCGTGATTGCCTCAGCCGCCTCCACTCCCATAATCGACCAAGTGCCCGAGGATAACCACAGGTTTTCGGGCTCAGTCATCGGAATCCCCGCCACCGCCGCGGCAGTGTCATGAGATGCCGTTGCCACCACCGGAATTCCCGCCTGGCCGATGAACTCCGCCACTTCTTGCCGCAACAGTCCCAGCAGCGTGCCCGGTGCCACCACTTCCCCAAAAATTTGGTGCGGCAAACCCAAAGCATCAATCACCGGCCAAGCCCAGTCGCCCGTCCGCGGATTCAGCAGCTGCGAAGTCGAGGCCACCGTCCGTTCCACTACTTGCCGCCCGGTCAACCAATAAGCCAGCAAATCCGGCACAAACAACAAGCGCTGTGCATTCAACAAGGCCGGACTTTGCTTACGCGCCTCCGCCAGCAAATGCAGTGAGCTGTTGTAAAAATTGGTCTTAATCCCAGTCTGCGCAAAAATTTCCGCCTCGGGACAAATTGCATGCATTGCCTCCGCCATCCCCTCAAAGCGTGGGTCCCGATATTGGTGCGGCATCCCGAGCAATTCGCCATTCGTATCGACCAAGCCGAAATCACAACCCCAAGTATCAATCCCAATCGACACAATCTTGCGGCCATGCTGTGCCACCGCTCGCCGCAATCCTTCCAAAATTTCGCGATACAAGCCGATGATATTCCAAAACGAGCCGCCCGGCAAATCGGTACCCCAATTGTCAAACCGATGGACTTCCTCAAGCTCGAGCTTGAAAAAATCCGTCTTGGCAGCAATCACCCGCCCACTGCCTGCCCCTAAATCCACAGCGATGAATACTTTTTCGTCAGTCATATTTCAATTACGATTGCCGAGATCGTTTTTCACCACCGCACCGGATGCAACCTCGAATCCACCAAAATCCCATTTCCCCCGATGATTGATGCCTGCCCTGCTCTCATTACTCGAGCGAATCCGCAATTGCTCAGGTGCCTCATTCCCGAGTCACACGCTGAAATCTCTTCTCTATAAAATTTGAATGCTCAACTCTCGTCCAATCCAACCCCGCTCGCACAAAAACAAACTTAACATTCTTGGTTCGATCTTATGTTCAAACTTAACTTTTGGACTTATTCATTGCCTGATTATCATTAAATCTATATGGTCTTTTTCACAAAAGATTAATGAATCTGCGATTTTAGCAAAATTATATGAAAATCCATGAAGCACCTCGGCTATTTTACTTAGTACCTCTGCTCACGCTGATTCCAATATCACCCTCGAATGCGGCGGTTCTGATCACCGACTTTTCCACCACCAATCCGCTGACCTTGGCTTATGGCGGATCTACTTGGAGTAGCCCCAATCAATTTCAATCGTTTACCAACGGTGCCGTGCAGGGCCAAGAAGTTGTGCCCTTAAGCGGAGGCTCACCGACGGTGTCAGGGGGGGCTTACTCTAGCGGTTTGAGCTTGAATCTCACCGGCCAAAATACCCTAGAACTGAGCGCCTGCCTGCTGATGCTCAATCAAGCAACCGTGATTCAAGTTTTGTTATTTGATGCTGACGGGACCCACGTACGCTACGACTTTCCAAGTTCCAATTTTAACACTTTAACGTTTGCTTCTGCCTACGCCTCTATGGCCAGCGGCACCACAACGGCAGCCGGGACCACTCCGGGCCTCGATCTAACCGCGATCACAACTTATCAAGTACAAGGGAATTATTACGATCTCGCAGGATCAGGAACCGCGCTGTTTCGAGTTCAATTTGATCAACTGAGTGCGATCGGAACCGTCCCAGAACCTGCGGCGGCCTCATTGTTCGCAATCGGGATGCTCGCTTGCAGCCTGCGGCGGTGTCGGAAATGACTCCGCTTTGAACCGCTCAAGCTTCATTCCCTTTGCGATGAACTGAGTTTTCCTCATCAATCACCGCTTCAGCTGATACTCGGCTTTGAGATGGGTCATTGCCGCTTGCAACTCAGCATCCGTCAACGGGCGCTGCCAAATCAAAAACCGGGCGATTGTGCCGTCAAACGACTCTTTCCCCGGATGCTGGATGGCATCCCGCTCCTGACCGATCGCCATCCGTGACGGATTCGCTTGTGGATTGACCGGGAAGTCGGATTTGGCAACTGCGGTGGGAGTGTTGATAAAAAGCTCAAGCGCCACCACCCCGGTACCCGCTGCCATCCGTCCGCCGACCAGATAAAATTTTCCAGTTTCCAGCCGAGGCCCGGCGACTCGTGGATTGTTCGAGTCGAAACGGCCGAAGCTGAGGCCATTGCGAGTGCCCCACCACGGCGTATTGTCATCGTCCAAGCAGCCCCAGAGGCCTTCAAATTTTTCACCGTTGCGGAGGTTGCCAAAAAATGAATTCACATCTTTTTCACCCACCCGTTGCGCATCGACTGCGAGAACTGCAATCCACGTATTGCCGGTTCCCGTGCTCAGGGCATCGAAAAAATCTTCGTCGAGACAGCACAATTCCTGCTGACGAAACCCCAGTGCAGGCTTGCCGTTGAGCTCGGGAATCGCCTTGCGCCATTGCGGCCGACCGGTTCCCAGCTCTTTCCGACCTGGGTCGCGTTTGACAAAATCCTTGGCTGCAATTCCTGGAACTTCACTCCGCCAGACCGCCACTCGGTCGCCGTCCTCTAGGGTGACTCCTTTGGCGGCATCCAGATCAAGGATCAAACCGGCGGCCGGGAATTCGTGAGCCACACAAGTGAGAACTCCGAAAAATAACCACAATATCAGCTGCATCAGAATGGATCGGTGACTGTGGTTAATCCTTGCGTTTGAGTAGCGGAAATAACACCACATCGCGGATCGTTGGCGCACCTGTTAGCATCATGCATAAACGATCGAGACCAATCCCAATTCCACCTGCAGGCGGCATCCCGCACTCGAGCGTCTCGATGAAATCGTAGTCGATCTTCTGTGTTTCCTCGCCGGATTGCGCTTCGAGGCGCTGGCGTTGAACATCGGGGTCGTTGAGCTCGGAGTAGCCGGGGGAAATTTCCTGACCATTGATGATCAGTTCGTAAACTTCGACGGTCTGACCACCGGGGCTGATTTTTGCCAGCGGCACCAGTTCGCTGGAGACTCGGGTGACGAAGCATGGGTCAAAGGTTTTTTCCTCCACCAGCTTTTCGAAAACTTGCTGGATCACTTCGTAGTCAGCCATGTTGGGAGAAATCTGGACGCCTTTTTCCTCGCAGCGGCCGCGCCGTCCCTCGGCACTGAGCTCGAAAAAATCCGCCCCCGCAGCGAGCGCGATCAAATCATGATAACTGGCGCGCTTCCACGGCCGGGCGAGGTTAATTGTCCGAGTGATATTACCCTCGTCGTCTTTGTGATCAATCTGTAAGCCACCGCAAAACT
>JAYWAR010000158.1:0-1984 GCA_043782285.1 Akkermansiaceae bacterium
ACCTTCCGCTCCTGGCAGATAGACGTTGTCTACGGTGTCCGAAAAAATCTTTTTTTCGGGAGTGACGATTTCGAGTTGGAAAGGCATGGCAGGGGTAAATGCTGAAGGTTCTAAATTTCAGCAGATTGAAGTTAGTCGCGTGGTACCGATTCGATGGAACCCTTCATGTAGAAGTTACCTTCGGGCACGTCATCAAGTTTACCATCGAGAATTTCCGCGAAGCCCTTGACGGTATCTTCGATGGAGACCAACACGCCTGGAACGTTGGTGAAAACTTCAGCAACGTGGAACGGCTGGGTCAGGAAACGTTGGATCTTACGAGCGCGGAAAACGCTGGTCTTATCCTCGTCAGAAAGCTCATCCATCCCAAGAATGGCAATGATGTCCTGTAGGTCTTTGTAACGTTGAAGGACTTGTTGGACTCCGCGAGCCACCCGGTAATGTTCCTCACCGATGATGTCTGGAGCGAGTGCCTTCGAAGTCGAAGCCAATGGATCGACTGCCGGGAATAGCGCCTGCTCCGCGAGCGAACGCTCAAGCACCACGGTAGCATCCAAGTGAGCAAAGGTGTTCGCCGGTGCTGGGTCAGTTAAGTCATCCGCAGGCACATAAACCGCTTGGATCGAAGTGATCGAGCCTTTGTTGGTGGAAGTAATTCGCTCTTGAAGACCGGCCATCTCCTCGGAAAGAGTCGGCTGATAGCCCACTGCGGACGGCGTCCGTCCGAGCAATGCCGATACTTCCGAGCCCGCTTGCGAGAAACGGAAAATGTTATCTACGAACAGCAACACGTCTTGGTTATCTTCATCGCGGAAATGCTCGGCCATGGTGAGCGCAGAAAGTGCGACCCGCAGACGAGCACCCGGTGGCTCATTCATTTGGCCGTAGCAGAGCGCTACTTTCGAACCTTCGGTAAGGACAGGATTGCCCTTGTCATCAAGTTTTGGATGACCGTGTTCATCTTTTTCGGTGGCAATAACCCCAGACTCGATCATTTCCCAGTAGAGATCGTTGCCTTCGCGTGTCCGCTCACCGACACCCGCGAACACGGAGAAACCTCCGTGTGCTTTGGCAATGTTGTTGATGAGCTCCATAATGACCACCGTCTTACCGACGCCGGCACCACCGAACATTCCGCCTTTGCCGCCTTTGAGCAGTGGGCAAATCAAATCAATTACTTTAATCCCCGTAGGAAGCACTTCGGTGTTCGCTGATTGCTCAGTCAAGGTCGGAGCCGGACGATGGATCGGGGAACGAAATGAAGCATCAGCAATTGGCACATTTTCGTCGACGAGGTCACCGGTGACGTTGAAAATACGGCCCAGAACTTGTTTACCGACCGGCACCGAAATTGGTTGGCCTAAATCAACCAGCGCCATCCCACGCTTGAGACCGTCGGTAGTCGACATCGCGACTGCACGCACCCAGCCGTCACCTAGGTGCTGCTGTACTTCAAGCACGAGCTTGGTATCCACGCCGTTGAGGACGTATTGGATCTCCAAAGCGTTATAGATTTCTGGCAGTTTACTTGCCTTGGAGAAGTCGGCGTCAATGACGGCACCGATGATCTGGACGATGGTTCCTTGGTTGCTCATGGGGAAAAGAGTTTAAAGTTAAATGTTTAAAGTTAGAGGTCACTCCATCGCCTTCATGGCCGTGGTGATTTCGAGAAGCTCGGAGGTGATTGCACCTTGGCGCAGCTTGTTGTATTCAAGCGTGAGCTCTTTGATGAATTTTTTGGCGTTATCAGTCGCCGCTTTCATCGCAACCATCCGAGCCGAGTGTTCGGATGCACGGGCTTCAGCAATCGCTTGAAAAACCTCATAATTGACGTAAAGCGGCAGAATCGCGCTGAGCACGTCGCCGGGACTTGGTTCAAAAATATAGTCCTGAATCGGCTCCCCTTGGTGTTCAGCGACCGAAAACCCCTTACCTACGGTTTCAAAAGCTCGCTTTTCATTTTGATGCTGACCTTCAATCGGTA
>JAYWAR010000159.1:0-1982 GCA_043782285.1 Akkermansiaceae bacterium
GAACCGGATCAAGAACGCCAGCATGAAAACGCTGGCGTTCTTTTTTGTGATGGTTGTTCCCACTTTGGGCAGAATTGGAGAGTCGCGACCGCAGTGCGACGCGCGATATGGAGTCGGCATCATCAGCGAGGATCGCACGATGTGTTTTTACAAAAAAGCAGGGTTCGAGCTCGCGTTTGTTTACCGAGCTGGAAAAGCCGTGATCTTACTAGTCACCCATTCCGCACGGGATATTTTGAACAATCCACCGCCGCTTTCAGAAACAGAGATTGAAACCCTGCTCACCGCGAACACCGGCGGATCCACATGGAAAAAGGATGGGTTTGGAGGAATCATGAATAAATCTTGGATCACTGAAGACGGACTAACAATGGCAATGTATGATCCGTTCAAAAACACTCTATCCATCATGACCACCGAAGAATTTCAGCGCAAAGTCCAAGACGGAAAGTCCGAGGAAAAGAAAAGCTTAGAAGGCTTCTAACGCCTGCTAGAAATGGCAAGAAACGGTGTGCCAACTGGTGTAAACCAATCCAAACAAAACGCAACTCGCTAAACACCAATGCGCGAGCCATGGCTTCGAATCTCATCGCCCGCTCCATTGTTTTTTCACTTAACCCGCTGATATTCAGCGGGTTTTTTGTGAGTTGAGAGGTTGTTCGAATGAAAAAATATGGGAGTTGTTTCGGGTCAGTCCTCGCATGGTAACATTTATTTAGTTAGTTAGATTGCTATTGTTCTGGGTGAGGTTCGGGTTCTCGCCTTGTAATATTTTTGCTGGTTAGATAATTACTCGGTGACCGATAGATGATTCTCAATGTTTTCGGGCCTCACATCGTCAGCGTTTCGTTGTTTTGGAAGCACGTCAGGGAAAGCGATCCCGACCTTCCTGAACCGACATGTGAGTTGATGATGAATGCGAAGCAACTGGGACTGGTGCGTCGCTTTTCACTGTGGGAGACCTACGTGGAACCATTGCTCCACGCTGTGCCGGTCCACAGGGAGCAATATCCTGGTGTGGTTTTTCGCGTCTATCTGGCGCGAGACCTCGAATTCCTGATTGGGGATCTGGTGCAGGCGGGATTCGAAGTGTATTGGATGAAAAGTTCCTCCATCCGGCTTGTTCCGGGTTCGCTCTGGCGTCTTCTCGCATTTGAAAAGCATGGAAAGGTGATCACCATGCTGGACGGGGACCTGATGGAGCGCGTCCCGGAATTCATTGCTAGAACCGAGGCCATGGCAAATGCGAATTTAGATGTGTGGCGGCCATTTAGGCATGCAAGGGGGCGGCCTGTCAGGCAACTGTTGGATGCATTTACGTGGAATTGTCGCAGCGGGCGGGTGCAAACCTCGGTCAATTTACCAGGTGGTGGACATTCCATGATTGAGCAAGCGCATTGGCCTGACTACGGATTCGAAGAGTGGTTCCTCACTGCGGTGATATATCCTCGAATGGCTGGTTCAGGCGTTCTGACGTTCCTCCAACCGACAGATCAATCGGTATTGCTGACCTTGGACATCGAATATGTGACTCGGGCGGATTCAAATAGTGGGATTTTCTATTACGGAGACCCAGTGCGATGAGTCGAGTGTAGTATCTCCACGAAGTTCATCGACCACTCCGACGAACTCGTCAGCGCCTCGTTTCGGAAGTGATGGCGAAGCAATGCCTGATAGTCCGCAGTCATCCGCTCCTAGGTGAAATGACGCCGGATGTGGTCCCGCGCCGCGATGCAACGGGATCGATGTGCCGGCGCGGTAGGCATGATCGTCTTGCGATAGGATTTTTTTCAACTCAGTCCGCAGTGAGTGGATGCAGAATGTGATTCCGAAATTCTTGGTTGAACAAAAAAGTTGATCGCTGCGGTTCCTGCGCGAAAGCGAGGCCATGGATCGCTGGACAGCAGCATACGAAGGAGCACGGGCGGCGGATGCGTTAGCGATGCCGGTGCATTGGTATTACGACCGCGCGGCGTTGCTGC
>JAYWAR010000160.1:0-5549 GCA_043782285.1 Akkermansiaceae bacterium
ATGTCGATCTCGCTGACCGCGCTTACCCCGTCCTCGTCGAACCCGGCTTGCTCAAACAAGCCGGTGAAACCCTGAAAAAAACTAGCCTCTCCGGCTTACGTGCCGCAATTATCAGCGACGATACGGTGGCTCAATTCTACGCCGCAAGCTTGATCGAATCACTCGAAGTCGCCGGATTTCGCCCGACCTTGCACACCGTGGCCGCAGGCGAGGCCTCCAAATCAATCACCCACGCCGAAACACTCTGTCGGGAGATGATCCGCGCTGGACACGATCGAAAATCCCTGGTGGTCGCACTGGGCGGCGGCGTCGTCGGCGATCTAGCTGGCTTTGTGGCAGCTATTTTTTACCGGGGCATTCCCTTCGTGCAAGTGCCGACGACCATCGTCGCGCAGGTCGATTCCTCGGTCGGCGGCAAGACCGGAGTCAACGTCGGCGAGGGTAAAAATTTACTTGGGGCCTTCCATCAGCCGCAACTGGTACTCATCGATCCCGAAACGCTGCGGACTCTGCCGGACCGCGAGTTTCGCGAAGGTTTCGCCGAAGCGATCAAACACGCCGCAATCTACGATGCGGCGATGCTTGAAGATCTCGCCGCATTTGATCCCAGCAGCCGTGATGTCCCCGCCGAGCTGATTGCACGTAACCTCGCCATCAAGGCCCGCGTAGTCGAAGCGGACGAACACGAAACCCTCGACATTCGGGCACGACTCAATTTCGGCCACACCATCGGTCATGGGATCGAAGCGGCCTTGCCTTACGGCGAGATGCTACACGGCGAAGCAATTTCATTAGGGATGCGAGCCGCATTATTTCTCTCAGAGCGCCACGCCGGCCTCGCACCCGCAGCCAGTGTTCAGGTGCTCGACTTGCTCCAGAAGTATCAACTCCCCTTAGTTTTACCCCCAAGCATCCGCACCGAAACCGTGATGGCAAAACTCGCCACCGACAAAAAATTTAGCGCCGGGGCGATTCGTTTGGTGGTGCTCGAAGCACTCGGCAGTGCCAAGGTCATCCACACCCTCAGCGCCGACAATCTGCGCGAGGCGATCGAGCATTTAAGAACTCCACTGCGGGCAGACCCGTCGTGATCGATCCAAGTTTCCGGCCAACCCAAATCACCGGGCAAAGTGGACTGGCATCTTCAGTCGGATTCTCTTCCGTCACCCATGAGAGTCCCCCCTGCGATTCCAGATTTTCAGAGAGCATCGATCGCACAATCAAATAGCCGCCAGAAATCAAGGTTCTCGCCGCATCTTCAACCAGTCGGTCCCAAGCCGCCGCATCGATCAAATCGGGTAAATTACTTACCGAAATCAGCGCGAAAGAAGCGTCATCAGAATCGCCAAGAAGCTGCGCGATATCCGCAACTTTGCATTCAATCCTGCCGATTTCGCCGCGCCATTTTTCAATCCCTCGCTCACTCCAAACCTCCGGTGATTTAGCCCCAAAGCGCTTCCCAAAAAGCACTTGTAATAAGGGGTTCTGGGCAGCCTCAGGCTGTCTCATTGCCCGCTCAAGTCTTCGCCGGATGAGACCCATCGTCTGACGATTCAAGCGAGCACTCGCCCGCGCCCCATGCACCCGAGTGACCACTTGCGGTAAAAACCTCTCAAGCCAGTCTGACAAAAAACCGCGGCCGCGGCCGACTTGGTTTTTCGGCCAGCCAAAAAGCCACGCCAACCACGGGCCCCCGCAACGCAACACCAAATCCACCCGCCCACAAAAACACAAACTAGCGAGATCCGCCGAACATTGCATTTTCCGCTTCATCAATTCAATCTGAGCAGAATTGGAATCTACCGCGATCACCGCCATTTTTGCTCCGGCTAAAGCGAACGCCAAATCGCCACCAGATGCGATCACCAAAGCCGGCCCCGGCGGTAAGCGGCCCACCAGCGCCAACTCAAGCGAGTGATCTTCGTGCATGTGGCCGAAAACGACTTGCTCAATTCCGATTCTCATAATTCGCAAGCCCCCAGATCGTTAGACCGAAAACAAAGTTCATCGTAAGCATCCCGCCGATGTCTGGAATCTTGTTCCCTGCGAACAAAATTCCCGCAAAATTCATCACCATCAACATGCCAATTTGCAGCCATGCGAAAAGTCGCGGTTGCCATTTTATTAGGATGGATAGCGCGAAAAAAGTCTCCAACCCGCCGATCATCCCAAGCACAAGTCGCGGCGATAGAAAAGCGGGTAACGATGCCACGATTTCAAGATGCCGCACATCCACCGCAATGATTTTATGCCACAGACCTTGATAGATCCAAACCAGCGCTACCGCCAGCCGTAGCAGCCACCACCAGAGCTTCATAACAGCCACCCCGCTTGCCGAGCTCCGCAGACACCAAATATCACAACTAACCATATCCAAACGCCCGTGAACCAGAAATGCATCACCGTTTCCAAGCGTTTACCACGCCAAAGATTCGAGCCGTAAACAAACCACTGGCAATACAAACGCAGCAACCAGAAACCACAAACCGACCACGAGATCCATGCGCCAGCACGAGACTTTTCGGTGAATACAGCGGGATCAAGCACACTCGGTAAGCCCATCATCACCAAGACCACACAAATAAAAAACGCATGCACTTGGAAGATCGACGCGTTCTCCGCTGACATCCGCGCCGCCTGCTCCCGCCACCTCAGCTTACGGCTGATCGGCACATGCAGCACCGCCAGCAAAATCAAACCGACTCCAGTTACTCTCAATAACAGTGGTAACCACCTCTCTATCATAATTTTTTAAGTACAAACACTTTCACAAACGGCGTGATCCGAAAATGATCTTTCAACTGCAACCCACCATTTTCCCACGAGCGTTGCCATCCCGCGACCGAATGAAAATGTAAAAATCCCGGACCGAACGCCGCAAAGTTGGCCAAGTCTCGAAGATGCTCCACCAAGATCACCTTACCCTCCTCCGCGAGACAACGCCGGGCTTCGCTGAACCAAGCCGCGCGCTCACCCTCGTTTCTCAACTCATGAATCGCTAAAATCCCAAAAACTACGTTCAGCGAGGCATCTTCCACAGGCCATTGATCAAACCTCGCCGCTAAAGTCCCCGCCGTCGGCGGAAAGAGCTTTCTCGCTCGCTGAATCGATGCTTCGGTCATCGTCGTCGGCTCGTAGTGATCCAAGATCCGTAACTCAGCCCCCGGGAATTTCTGGATCAACATCCCTGACACCTCATCAAACCCAGAGTGGCAAAGCAGCCATTTCCCGCCCTCAACAGGATTCAACGCCCGCTTCAGCCACAACCACTGATAAAGATCTGAACGATCATAAATCCAGTGTGAAACTCCGAGTGAGCCTATTAAAAAATAACTGCAACCGCTAACAACCAAAGCTCCCGCAACCGGGAACCATCCAATCGCCAGTATCCCGATCACTAACACCAAAATCGCCACTAGATAATAGGGCCAATTAAAACCCGCAATCGCTCGCACTCCGTCCCATTTTCCGCGCTCACTCACCACCGCGCCTCCCCGCTCATCGGTGTGATCAAGCGGCCGCGCTCCCAGCGGTATAAGATTCCTTCGACAAGGAATGCATTGGCCAGTACGGGTGTCACGTTACAAAATGGCGCTTCTTCAAATAGACCGACTTGCCAATCTCTAATCTGCAACGGTTGCGGTGACCAAACCGCGCGTTTCCCTTCAATCACCACAAAGCGCCCATCCCCCTCCGCGTCGAACGTGAAAGGCATCGGCCCGGCAAATTTTCTCGCCGCTCGCAAATCTTCAAATGGAGAGCCGACTGGCGGAGCATCCGGTTGGTGGTCCAAATCAAACGAGAGATCGAGATTTTGCCGCCCTTCCGGTAACCATGTTCTAACCCGCGAGCTCGAATTTTCGAGTTTCACCAAACGGTAGTTATAATGGGTCATCAGATTACCCGCCACGACCATTCGCGCCTGGTCGGTCTCACTGCGTAAGATTTTCAAACCTCTTAAGCGGCGGCCATTTTCATCCCGCAGTCGAGTAAAAATCCGGTAGCCCGCAAGGAAAAAATCCTGCCCCATACAGCAGGGAAAACCCGCAGGGCGTAAGCCTCGGGTCCAAACCAAGGCCACCGTGACAAATCCAAATCCTCGGTAGTCATCAATTTCTAACGGCTCCGGCAGCAACGGCCGTAAAACCTCTGCCGGAAACGCAAATGAGACCGCGATCACCCGATCAAAAAACGCCACCACCGGAAACGGATGGCGTTTCATGATCCTCGCTATTTTTCCAGTCTCCAACTTCACTGCGGGCGGACCAGTTCGAATAAATCTGAGGTTTTGCAATACCAGTTTGGCACCGACATCCGCCCGATCGGGTGAAATTTCTCGCCACGCACTCGTCGCGTAAGTGGATCAAAAAATTCAGCTCGCAACTGCACCCGATGGACGATCCCAAATACCAAGCGATTGTTACCGATCTGTTGGATCGAATGCACCTTACACTCTAACGCAGCAGGCGCAGCTGCAATCCGTGGCGGCGCAACGGCAGATGACGCGACCGTTTCCAGCCGCTCATGTTGTGTTTCGCTCACTCCATAAGGCAGTGAAGCCGCCGTCCGCACCATCACGGCCGCAAGAGCTTCATCGACCAAGTTGACTACAAACTCACCGCTGCACTCGCAATTCCGCGCACTGTCCTTGGGCGTTCCGTCCTCTCGATCGCCGGGTGCAAAAATGACCAGCGGTGGCTCGTCACCGAAAACGTTGAAAAATGAAAATGGCGCGGCATTGACGCTGCCGTCCTCATTCAAAGTCGTAACCCAAGCAATCGGTCGCGGGGTGACTAGACCCGCTAGAATCGAATAGGCGCGGTCTGCATGAGTGGTGAGTAAATCGAGCTCAATCATCGGGATCATTGTTTGACGATACTGGAAATTTCGCCATCGGCAAACTTGGTGCGGATGAGCTCCCCGGGTTTGAGGGTGGTTGCGGAGTTGACGATTGTACCATCCGGTCCGACCGCGATCGAAAACCCGCGTTGAAACGCAGACACCGGCCCTAAAGTGCGTAACAGGCCGCGCAGCTGCCCGAGCCGCTCGCCTCGTGGGTCGAGCACTTCTTTGCCAACCCGCTCGAAGCGCTGACGCCAGCGAGCAATCACCTCCACCCGCCGCTCGATAACCCGCGCCGGATGATTTGCTTGGTGCCGGACCCGGGCATCCTGCAAACGGCGCCTAAACACCTCGAGTGCCATGTCACTCGCTTTAGAAAATTGACTGCGTGCCGAATCTAAGCGCATCACCGATTCACGTAAAAGTTTCTCACCATCGCGTTGGAGCACCCCGCGTTTGAGCGCATCCACCGCGAGTTGCGAGCGCAGCAAACGCTCGCCAGTGAGTCGCAGTAAACGCCGACGGATTTGCGCCAGCCTCGCTAACAATTCAGCGCCATCTGCCACCGCCAGCTCGGCGGCAGCACTCGGTGTGGGTGCCCGTAAATCGGCCACAAAATCAGCAATGGTGAAATCGATTTCATGACCCACTGCGGCAATGATCGGAATTGGACAAGCCGCAATCGCTCGCGCCACAATTTCCTCGTT
>JAYWAR010000161.1:0-5548 GCA_043782285.1 Akkermansiaceae bacterium
AAGTGCTCGAAAGAGGACTCGAACCTCCACAGGTTACCCTACTAGATCCTTAGTCTAGCGCGTCTACCAATTCCGCCATCCGAGCATCGGGTTGGGTGGACGCACTTCTTATGGCTCTACTTAGGAATTGGCAAGAGAATCTTGAAAAAATCACCAAAATTTGCTTTCACCGCTCAGGATTTGCTAAAAACCTACTTTCAAAAACTACCTTTTCTAAGTTTGAAAATTTGAGATTCATTGCAGTTGCCTGATCGGGGAAGAGAGATTGTGGTTTCTTAGTCAGCTTTTCCGGGTCCCAGGCACTTGAGGTGTGCAAAGGTGATGCTCTTGATTGTATATCCGCGCGAGTGGAGTTTCTATCAGCAGAAATTTGGCGTCCTTCGGCCGAGTCGCTTTAACCGGATGATTTGTTCGGTGCGTGCTATGTGAGGCGGATTTTCATTTCATTTGTGAGAAAAGTATAGTTCGCGCTATCTCAGGCCAAGCTTGGCTTTTCTCGTGATCTGAAGGGGGATCATCATGTCAAATAAGTGTCCAACATGTAGCCAATCCGGTACCGAAAAGAGTCATTTCCAAGGTGAAGCCCGGGGTGGTAAACCCGCGAGCTGTAATATCATAAGTGAACTCGTTTCGGCCTCGTTACACAAAGTGGAGGCGGCCAATCTTCCAGATGTGCTGAAGCCTGCTACCGCCAGTGAAGCGACATTTGAGTGCCGTTGGTGGGCCTTCCGGGGTGAATGGAGAGCGCGCGCGGGGAAAGAAAAGCCGGGGAACCTGAGAATGGGAGCGCAGCGGACGTAGAGTCCCCGTAGGAGAGCCCCGCGAAGAGTGAGCGCAGCGAATCAAACTCTGCGGTAAGAGGCAAAGTTGGGGTGGTCCATCGCCGCCGGGAGTCGGCCAGCCCGATCGTAGTAAAGAACGGCCTAACAAGCCCGGAGCGAAGGGGGCCGACTGTAAGTGCGCAACCCTTGAAACGAAATGCAACCGTTTGACCCACAGGTCAATTACGAGATCACCGACAGAAACTTCCACGACGTCCAGATGGACCTTCTGCCGAGGAAATTGGATGGTGAGCTGAGATGGGAGCTAAATCAGAAAGCGAAGAATGAACCCAAATTCCGCGACTGCGCGCTCTGAGGCTGAGTCTATCGGATGGGTGTGTTAGAATCGGCCTGGAAATGCGTCGGCAAGTAGGGTAAAGCTGTCGGTATCAACGGAGTGAAAGCCGAGGGTGTCCTCGGATTCACCTTTTGCTGGGAGTACGACCTCTATGGCAGCGGCAAAGCCGATTTGAACGTGATGGCCTCCAAAAAATCGTCGAAAAAAGCCCGAAACGCGATTTGCGATAAAACCGGGAAAAGCACAGCTACAAACCCACGTCCAAGGTGATTGAATATCTCAACATCTAGCTGTGTGGTAGAGCAACACTTTCAAATACGGCTCCCGCGAAAAGCGTTCTGGGATCTGAATCACTACACGCGCCAGCCGCCCGTCGCTCTTTATTCTACGGGTAAATACTCTACGGGTAAAAAATTTTATTTCGCTTAAGACAAAGTCTGCCGCAGCTACATCTCGTCGCCCGTTTTTCTCCATAAGCCACGCCGGACAGAATGGCCGCAGCCCAGCAACATTCAAAATTAACGCGCTCCATTCAAAGCTCTTCATTCAAAGTGACAGGTAAATCCTTGCTGCTGAGACCAATCAACAAGAAATTATCTCAGCAAAATTACTGAGACCTCAAAAAAAGCGGCAAGAATGGACCATTCTTGAGAAAAATTTAAAATCCAAAAAGAAATTCAATCGGACCGCTTGGTGTTGCCTTGAAACCCAAAAACAAGCAAAGCCTTGGTTTTTATTTAACGAATTTGAGGTAAATTTCTAATTTGCAGGATTTAGGTTCATCCAAATTGGCGAGTCCGCTGATGGAATGAGCGGGGAATCACAAAAATCCTCAGGCAATCTTAATTTTTATCCTAGCACGAGGCGCAAACGTATTTAACTTGATGTCGAAGCGCATGAACTCGGCGAATCCCGTTTAAACTCTCTCATTGCAACGAATTACCATGAATCTGACACTTAAAGTATGGCGGCAGTCCAACCCTCAGGCCCAAGGTAAAATCGAAACTTACGATGCCAAAGGAATCCCGGGAGAAGCTTCTTTTCTTGAAATGCTGGATATTGTGAATGAACGCTTGATTGTCGATGGGCAGCAACCGATTCATTTCGAGCACGATTGCCGCGAGGGGATTTGCGGCTCTTGTTCGCTGACAATCAACGGTATACCGCACAGTAAAGAACGCGCCACGGCGACTTGCCAAGTCCACATGCGGAAATTTAACGACGGCGATACGCTTTGGATTGAGCCATTTCGTGCCAACTCTTTTCCGATCGTCCGCGATTTGATCGTCGATCGTTCGGCATTTGATCGAATTGTCGCAGCCGGCGGTTATATCGACATCCGGACCGGCTCCAGTGTTGATGCCAACTCGCTTCCTATTTCAAAAAAAGATGCTGATACGGCTTTCGATGCAGCAGCTTGTATCGGTTGCGGCGCATGTGTGGCTTCTTGCAAAAACGCTTCAGCGATGTTATTTGTTGCGGCCAAGGTTTCTCACTTGGGGCATTTGCCTCAAGGCCAGCCAGAGCGGCAGAAACGGGTTTTAGCAATGGTCCGCCAAATGGACGCCGAGGGCTTCGGCAGTTGCACCAATCAATATGAGTGCGAAGCAGCTTGCCCAAAGGAAATTAGTGTCGATCACATCGCCCGTTTGAATCGTGACTACACCAAAGCGGTGCTGTTGGAGCAGCTCGCTTGAAATGAATTTCCGAAAGTAGGGAATAGAATCAACCGGAAATACTCTTCTCTAGGAGGCTAAGCCGAACGCAGATGATTATGATTCGTACAATCTCAACTTTAATTTTTGCGCTTACACTTGGCGGCTGTTCCGCCGCAGATCAAAAGCAAGCTTCTATGGAAACCCGTACCGAAATTCCCGCTGAGCCGACGGCCAAAGTTGTTAAAACCGATGAGCAATGGCAGAAAGTTCTGACGCCGGAGCAATATCGAATTCTTCGCAAGTCGGATACCGAACGCCCCAATGGTGAGGTGTATCAACAATTTAAACACCAAGGAAAAGGCACTTATCACTGCGCGGCCTGCAATGCACTGTTGTTTTCTTCGGTCGAAAAATTTGATTCCGGCTGTGGCTGGCCCTCATTTTACGATCCAGCAAAAGCTCAAAACGTCATCCTTAAAAAAGATATCACTCTCGGAATGGCCCGTACTGAGGTCGTTTGCGCAATCTGCGGCGGGCACCTCGGTCATGTTTTTGAGGGCGAGGGCTACAAAACTCCTACTAACCAGCGCTATTGTATCAATGGTGGCGGCTTGGTCTTTGTTCCAGCTAAGGAAGTTACTACGGTCAAGCCAGAGCCTGCCAAATAGGTTTCGCATTCGCCATGGTCCGCTTGGTTAGATTTTGAAATCAGGGCTGACTTTAACTTTGTGGGATGGTGGTTTCGAGCCAACTCAGCAACAAGTCCAGCGGAGGTCGCTGTTGTAAATGCTTGGCATGCAAGGTGGCTGAGCTTTGGATTTGTGGATCTTCAAGACAACGTTGAACCCGCCGCAAAAGTCGTTTTTCGGTTAATTTTTCTGCGGCAAGGCTGAGACCGACGCCGAGCCGCTCGACGCGAGCTGCATTATCGGGTTGGTCCAAGGACATGTGAACGACAAGCTGGGGGATGCCTGCGGCGAGGCATTGCGACAAGGTGCCGATGCCACCATGATGAACCATTACTGCTGCAAGTGGTAGAATTTGGCTGAATGGGGCGTAGGCAGCGACGAAAACGTCGCTGGGTAGTTTCGCTGGAACTTGGGCGGTCTTGGTGGTGAGAAATATCGCACGACAGCCGAGCCGTGCCACCACCCGCGCGGCAATTTCGAAAAAATAGCTGGCATGAAATTGTCCGGTGCCCGCGGTGAATAAAATCGGTTTGGCACCCGCTGCGAGAAATTGTTGTAAATCGGATTGAAGCTGGGGTTGTTGAGCCATGTCTTCGAGTGGAAAGTCCCACTGCAAGGTATTGTTGGGTTGATCTTGTTTGACACTCGCAAACCAGCTTGGGAACAAGGCCAATACCCCGTCGGGTGAATGATGCCATTGTTTCCATAATCGGCGTGGAGGCGTCACCCCATGATCCTCACAGGCTTGGATTACCGCAGGTAGGGCAAAACGGTCGTATGGACTGGGCAGCGAGAGAATCAACTTACGAAGCGGCAGTGGCAGCCGTTTTAAAAAACGGATCGCAGGAAACACCAATGGGGGATCATCGGCACTCATCATCGCCGCAGGATATAGATGGACGGTAATCACGCGGATGCGGTGTTTTTCGCGGGCAATCCTTGCGCCAAAGGAAATCATGGGTGCTAGAATTAGCTCGGGTTTGCCAATTTGGGCCATCACTTGATCGATCGCCGCAGTACAAGGAGCAACTGCACGACCCGCGTACGCAAATGCTACTTTTTTGCAAGTGGCGGGCTTCCACAGATTCGCATCAGTGAGCATTTGTGGTAGCTCATCGGGGGTGGGCGAGTGGAATTCGATTCCTGCGGCTACCGCGTGCTGCTGGTAAAGAGGCGAGCTGATCATGGTCACGCGGTGCCCGCGTTTGACCAAATGACGCCCTAGCCAAATGAACGGAAAAACACTGCCGGAAGTACCGAAGGGAAGAAGGAGGATGTGACTCATGAAACCTAGTCCAAGCTTTGAAAATTCGATTTAGTGGATTCCACCTTCTCCGCCGAAAGTGAAGTAAAATTTAGGTGGAGTAACGCAAAAACTCAAAAGTAAAGAGGTCTGGCTACTTTTTCAAAGCTCAATTGCGCCAAAAATTTCAAGGAATTCGGTTTTTCACAAAGCCTTTGACTCAGACAAGCCAAACACGAGTGAGTTTCAGATCTACCTGCGAGAACCAGCGACAACCATCCAACTCATCCAACAGCAGGCTCTCCGGTCCTCATCCCTCAAACTAAACGCTCTGAGCAGTTCGATGATCCCTAATCTCTGAGATTGCAAAAAAACCACTACCTTCTATCTCTCGACGACATGGAACCGATCACTTTCACCCCGCTGTACATGCAACGCATTTGGGGTGGCCGCGAACTCGAACATCTCTACGGTCGAATTTTGCCTGATCCTGATCAGCCGTTTGGCGAGTCCTGGGAGATTGTTGACCGTGAAACAGAACAATCCGTAGTGGATCAGGGGCGCTTCCTAGGCTGCACGCTCCACGACTTGTGGACTCATCAGCGCAAAGAAATTTTTGGCGAGGGCCTTCGCGATCATTCACGTTTCCCACTCTTGATTAAAGTGCTCGATGCCCGTCAAGATCTCTCCATTCAAGTCCATCCGCCCGCTCAAGTTGCGGTTCGCTTTGGCGGTGAGCCTAAGACTGAGATGTGGTTCATCGCCGCCTGCGAGCCACAGGCCAAACTTTATGTCGGCTTAAAAGCGGGTGTCACCCGAGCGGATTTTGAAGAGTCGAT
>JAYWAR010000162.1:0-15238 GCA_043782285.1 Akkermansiaceae bacterium
TCGGTGAGGTGGATTTCAATCATTGCGTAAGCCAAGCATGATAGGGTGCCGTAGCATCAGGGGAAAGACCCCCTTTCCACAAATCTTGATGCGCGGCAGCATAGAAGCAGCCTACGACTGCCTTCAACATCAGGAATTTGAACATTTTTTCCGGATCGTCATCAGGAACCGCAGATCCGAAAACCTTGACCCGCTTGCCTTCGAGTTTTTTCACTTCCTCTGGAAACACGGTGGGCGCCTCTTTCTTGTAAATCGACTTCGCCATCATTTCATAGGTCAGTGGTGTCGCAGTTTCAGGAGCGGCGAAGGCAGTCGCACGGTGAATGCAGAGGACAACGGCAGAAACAACGATTGTCACAAATTTTGGAGTTTTCATACAAGTTGGAAGTAGGAATTAAATCGAGGAAAGATCGTTCACGGGTTCACGCCGATAAGCGAGGATCGCTGGTAAAAGTCCTGCCAGCAGACCTCCACACGCCACAGTACCGAGTGCGATCCATTCGAGCCGGTCCGTCGTCCATGACGAAACTCCGATCCCGAAGCCATCGCGCAGGTATCGGTCAGCCAACGCAAGACCTCCATGCCCCAGCAACCAGCCTGCGGAAAGACCGAGCAGAGTCAGCAATAGAGCCTCGATCACCACCAGTGCAAAAATTTCCCACCGGTAGGCTCCAAGAGCGCGAAGGACCGCCAAATCACGGCGGCGTTGCTCGGTGGACTGATAGAGCGTCGCCGTAATGCTGAGTGCTGAGACCACCACCACCAATGCAGCCACACCTAGCAAGACCCATTGCATCGGACCAAGCACCTGCTTATAGAGCCGCAGCATTTCGTTCACGGGGATTGCTGCCATGGATTCGGTATGCTTCTGAATTTCCTGCCTCATCCATAGCCGTAGTCCGACCGATTTAAGGCGAATCAGCACAGCGGTGACTTCCAAATCCGAATGGAATAAAGTTTCGGCGGCCGTTTCGACCCCGGCGATTTTCTGGTGAACCTCCGCTTCCTTTTCGTGGATGCGCCACACCGACGACAGGGAAACGTAGATCGCCCGATCCGTCGAATTTCCGCTATCAGAAAGAATGCCAACGACCTTATAGGGAAAATCTGTATGCTCGGAAGAGCCTGCCGCTGCCACCAAACCGTGCGTGCCGACGAAGGTGTCGTGAACTTTAATTCCCGCTTGCCGTGCGACTTGGGCACCGATGACCGCCTCGAAATCGGATTGAAAATACCGCCCGCTTGCCAGTTGATACAACGACTTCTTTGAGTCCTTGCGATCCGTGAGCGAGAAGAATTTTTCCTCGGTGCCGACGATGCGATAGCCTTAAAAGTTATCGCCAAGTCCGAGCGGGATTGCACTGGCAATTCGCTTGTCGTCACGAAGAGCTTCGTAGCGGGAATAGGGAATATTTCCCGTGGGCACATCGACTTGATAGATACTACTCAGCACGAGCTGAAGCGGGCTGCCTCTTGCCCCGGCGACCAGATCGAACTGACCGCTTTCCCGCAGCAAACTGGATTCACTCTCGCGCCGCAATGTCAGCACGCTGCAAATTAGAGAAGCGCCTAGGGCAATCCCGGTGAGCATCAGCACGGTGACCAGCGCCCTTGCCCAGAGATACCGCCACGCCATCGCCAGAGACTCATCAACTGACCTCCTTTTCAGAAATGTGCCGAATCAGTCCGCTACAATCCACTTGCCTTGGCAATTGCGCCGCCAAATCGAGATCGTGTGTCACTAGAATCAACGCGCATCGCTCCTCTTCACAGACCCCACGGATCAATCCGAAAACATCTTCTGCGGTCACTCGATCGAGTGCCCCAGTCGGTTCGTCGGCTAACAAAATCGCCGGACGGTTAACCAATGCACGGGCGATGGCAACCCACTGCCGCCCGCCCACGGACAATCGCCTCGGCAGCGAATCAATCCGACGTTGCAAACCCACACGCTCCAACAAGGCGACCGCCCTTGCCCGCCTCTCGCGGTGCGGGCAAGAACGACCAAAACGCAGGCCGACGAGGACATTCTCCAGTGCGGAGAAGTCGTCCAACAGATTGAAACTTTGAAAAAAAAATCCCATCATCCGCCCAAAAAACGCATCGAGCTGCGAAGATGAGAGCAGCTTCAAATCCGTCCCATGCACGACGATACTTCCCAAATTAGGACGGCGGAGACCAGCGACGAGGTTGAGTAATGTGGATTTCCCACAACCACTTGCTCCTGTCAGCGCCACCTGCTCACCAGCGTCCACCACGAAATGCTCTAGATGAAATTGAATCACCGCACGCCAGGAGACTCCGAGGTTGAGTCCACAATTGCGAATCTCGACGGCAACCGGATCAGAGTTCATATCGCTTGCTTTTCCTTCTTGTCGGTTTCATCGACATGCCGCATGCCGGACGTTTCCATCAATTGTCTCACGATTGGATGTATACCGGTGAACAAGGATGTCAGCGCCTCGTAATCCTGCTTTACCGGATCATGAATCGAGTCGGTCAGGCTTTTCAGGTCGCCTTGTAGAATTTTAACCTGCTCGGGCTGTTTCGCGTTTTTGGGAACGACCTCGCTCTCCACCGCCTCCGCAGCTGTTTTCACGGAAGCGGCGATCTTGCGGAGAGCCGCCAAATCCTTTTTTTCGGCAAGGTCATCGAGTTTCTTCAAGGGTGACCATTTGACGACAGCCTCCCCGGCGTGAGCGAAGGGCAAGGCGAGGATTACTTGCAACACTCGGACACAGTCGGTTCGTGGTGGGTGAATCATGGAAGTGAAGGAAATTCATCTGAAAAAACGGCACACAAATAGGGGTTTGCCGCCTATTTGATGCGGATCTTAGTTCCTAAAAAACACATAACCCCAATTATCGCAAATTTATTGCGTTTGGTGGTCCCGAGTCGTTTCCCAATTCGATTACTTCGCTTCACTTATCGAAGACCTATTTGGTATCAGATCTGTAAATATTCGATGGTAAGCAAATCCAGCAGGCTTGCAAGACTGTCGCAGATATGCTGGGACTGAATCGGAAATTCTTACAATGTAGAGTGCAGAAATCCCGGCGGTTCCAAAGAAGGTTGCGTGTGATGATCATTTTAAGTCCTGAATTCCCTCTAATGTCTCAAAACTAATCTTTTGCGGTGTTTTAAAATAATCCGGTAAATAGGTCATGTTTCCGTCCGCAAGGGTGGTTGCTGCATAGAGGTTCACGAAGAGGTCGTTATAAAGATGCCGCCGGAGACAACAACGAAGCCGTTCGTGACATAGGTGATATTGAAAACGACGCCGCGCACGGTTAGAGCCGGGTGCAGCCCCCCAATCTCCAGTCGCGAATTCTCCCGCAGTAGCGATTTGGAAAGCTGCCAACGGCAAAATACCATTGTGAATTATGGAGTTCACAGCCACTCACCGAATTTACGGATGGAGAGCCGCTTGAATGAGCACACAATAGGAAATTGGCATGACGATCAAAAATCATCAGTTATGCCATTTAGCATAATATATTAACCTAGAAAGGAAAATGACAAAGGTGTTAACTCAGAGATTTACCACGGATTGAGCCGATTTTGACTGATTTCACTGAAAGAATTGGCAGCAATCCGACTCACCTCTTAAGTGAACTGGTAATCCTTTCCAACTTTTTAAAAATCCGTGAAATCAGGAGTTATCATCTTCCTTTTTAGGATGATGCACATTGCTGAATTGTCCTTAAACAAACCACATAGATTCGAAAAGTAAACGTAGTCCACACCGCCATCTGACGATTCTGGCCGAAGCGCCGCATCGCAGTCATTGCATCGCTGAAGATGACTGCTACCCATGACTCCATCCTGAAGGTCGACCGCCGTAGTAGGATCTTCGACTCCTCCGAACAACGATCTGCCCTCGTCGAAGCTTATCAATCCAGTGGCGCGAAACTCGCCATCACCTCGTCCAACCAGATTCCTATCACCATTACCCTCATGGGCTGCCACGCCCATGTTAGAAGGAAATTTTTTGAAGCCCAAGACCAATCCCCGCGCCTCGTCGCCTGGATCCTCCGCCAGCTCGCCCACCTCAACCCGATCGAGAAACGACTCCGCGAAACTCATACCAGCCCGGTCCTGCGCGAAACCATCCGCGCCTGGCAAAGCCGTCCCACCAAACTCGGAGCCAAGAACTGGCTCTTCATCGGCCGCGAGGATGCCGTCGAGAAATCCGCCATCCTCTACACCCTCGTTGAGAACTACCGCCGTCTCGGGATTAATCCGCGTAACTACTTCGAAGACGTCCTGACCCGCCTGCCCGCCATGCTGGCCAGCGAAGCTGTCACTCTCACCCCCGCCAACGGGTTCAAAGCCCGCAGCAGAAAAGCCGGACGCGCCCCCGCCTGATCGCATCGCAGTCATCGAACCCGCAACAATAACTGCTACGTCCCCACCGTAGCAAACCCGTAGGCATGACGCTTGGGGCAACGCTTACGTCTTTCCTGCTTGTGTCATGTTTGCGATTACCATACGTCAGGGGTCGGCAAAATAGATTTTTTGTCGTTAATAGTCAGTTAGTTGTAATATCAGACTGAAGCAATTCCGTGTCTCTGCCTAATTTTCATTTACTAACAGTTTAAATATTCCTGTATCAAATTCTCCAGAAATAACAAAATCCATCCTATTACAGTCGGCTGGTATCTAAAAAATATGTTCAAGCTCTATCATATGTTATCTACGACAATCACAATTTTCGTATTTTTTGCATCACTTACAAATTCTAACGCCTCACTTCATCTCGAACAAATCGCAAAAGGTTTTGAACGCCCAGTATGGGCATGCGTTCCTAACGATATAAATGACAAAATATGGATCATCGAACAAACTGGTCTCGTCTGGATCATCGACTCTAAAACAGGCAACCGAGAGAGCAAACCATTCCTCGACATCCGCACAGACGTGTGTTGCAAGGGCAATGAAGAAGGCTTACTCGGACTCGCCTTTGCACCAGATTTTACCCAAAGTGGACGCTATTATATTAACTTTACCAACAAACATCAACAAACCCAAATTGTCAGATTTACCTCAGAAAACCGCCAAACTACCCACCTTTCTACAGCAGAAACAATCATGGTCTACCCTTCCGAATTTGATAACCATAATGGCGGATGGTTAGGCTTTGGCCCAGACCAGATGCTTTACATCAGCAATGGCGATGGCGGATCCGGCAATGATCCCAATAAACACGGCCAAGCTCTCGATACTTTTCTCGCTAAAATACTCCGAATTGATGTTTCACAACCAAGTGGTTATAAAGTCCCACCCGATAATCCATTTATCAAAAATCCTCAAGCAAAGCCCGAAATTTGGGCCTACGGCGTCCGTAACCCTTGGCGCTGCTCCTTTGACCGCAAAACTGGTGATTTCTGGATCGCCGATGTAGGCCAAAATAACTGGGAAGAAATCAACCATGTCATCTTCGCCAAAGGCGCTGGCGCAAACTATGGCTGGAGACTCCGCGAAGGAAATCACGCGACTCCCCAACAAGGCACTGGCGGACCAGCTCCAAGCGGTAGTATTGAGCCAGTTTATGTCTATCAACATGGCGGTGGTCATCAACAAGGTTTCTCTGTCACTGGCGGTTACGTCTATCGTGGACCGATCCATGAACTTCAAGGACGCTATATTTTTGGTGACTACCAGAATCCACGAATTTGGTCGTTTATAGAAGTCAATAATCAAGTCACAGATTTCAAAGACCACACCCTAGAACTTCAACCAAAAGATGGACAGCTCCATTCAATTGCTTCATTTTCAGAAAACCAAAAAGGTGATATATTCATCGTTGATCACGCCGGTACGATCTATCAAATAGTCGAGCACTGATCCAAAACTGCTTAGCCGGTAATTGGTAAATTAACCATCCCATGCCTATCTTGAATCATCATCCGGAGTTGATGATGCATACCATTCAGGTATGGATCTTCACCTAAAACTTGATCGGCAAGCGCTCGGGCTTCATGCTGTAAGATAGTATCTGTTAAGAAATCACTAAATCGAAAATCTGATAAACCGCTTTGTAAATTTCCTAATACATCACCCGGACCACGCAACCGCAAATCCGCTTCAGCAATTTCAAAGCCATCCGAACTTTCCTCCAAAACTTTAAGCTTTTCCATGGCTTCGAGATTTTTTCCGTCCGTCAACAAGATACAGTAACTTTTATGTTCGCCGCGGCCAATCCGCCCACGCAACTGGTGCAGCTGCGCCAAACCAAATCGCTCAGCATGATGCAGAATCATCAAACTCGCATTTGCCACATCCACACCAACTTCTATCACAGTAGTCGAAACCAACGCCGCAATTTCACCGTCGCGAAACCGCCGCATCACCACCTCTTTCTCTTCAGGATGAAGTTTCCCATGAATCAAACCCACTTTATAGGCTCCCAATCGCTTCTTCCATTTTTTAAAGGCTTCGGTAGCAGATTCAACTTTTAAAATCTCACTTTCTTCGACTAACGAATAAACAAGATAAACTTGTCGTCCTCGTGAAAGTTGATTTTTGACGAACTTTGTGACATCTGTTTGCTTTGCACCAATCCGAACTGCAGTCAGCATTTTACCTCGACCGGGAGGCTTTTCATCAAGAACTGAAACATCAAGATCACCGTAAATAGTCATTGTCAAAGTCCGCGGAATTGGAGTGGCAGTCATCACTAAAACATCTGGAATTCTCCCTTGCCTAATCAGGCTAGCTCGCTGAGCTACTCCAAATTTATGCTGCTCATCAATCACCACTAAACCAAGATCTCTAAAAAAAACAGACTCATAAAGTAATGCATGAGTCCCAATAATGATCTGAAACTCACCCTCCTGCTGGAGATGATTCCACTCTTCTCGATTGCCCGTGCGTAATCCAATTCGAATCCCCAACGGCTCAAGCCACCTCCGAAAGGTAAGATAATGCTGCTCGGCAAGAATCTGCGTCGGAACCATCAACGCAGCTTGGCAACCTGAACCAATCGCTAACAGCATGACAGCCATCGCCACAAAAGTTTTCCCAGAACCTACGTCGCCTTGCAGCAAACGATTCATCGGCCGAGCAACACGCATATCTCCCAGAATTTCTTTTATCGTACGTTTCTGCGCGCTCGTCAGATCAAATGGCAGACTCGAATAGAATTGCTTCAAATAAGTCGTACACTTGCCAAGCACCCGCCCAACTTGCTCTGCATAACGAGCCCGCCGCCACACGATGTTGAGTTGCATAATAAAAAACTCTTCCTTCGCGAACCGCCGCCGCGCCGTTTTGGCATTAGCTACTGATTCAGGAAAATGAATATCCTGAAATGCTTGTACCCGCATCGAACTTCGATCCATGTCATAAATTACCTCGACTGTCGTGTGATCTAGATGTTGGAGAAATAAATAAATAATTTCACGTAAGCGACGCTGGGCGATTCCTGAAATATTTTTATAAACCGGTACAATCCTCTCAAGGTGAATTGATTCACTCTCTTCATCTCGCAAAATTTCGAACTCAGGATGATCGATAATAAGACGTCCCTTCGTTTCTTTCACCCTTCCATAAATACTCAATTGATGACCAACCAAGATCAGCTTTTGAATAAAAGGCATGTTGAACCAGCGACACGTAATCTCACCAAAATCAAAAAAATTTCCAGAACCATCCATAATAATAACTTCAAAAAAACGCTTTTCTGAACCAATATATTGAAGTGAAGTGTTGGTTACTTTACCACGCAAACATACAGCATTGACTGAAGCTTGATTCGGAAAAGCATCAAAAAACCGCCGATCTTCATACCGTTTAGGGAAATATTCCAGCACCTCCAACACCGTGCTCAAACCAGCTGCCGCAAAAGTAATTACCTCTTTCTTGGTTAAGAATGGTACTGAAACCAAATCATTTTTAGCAGAAAACACAGCCGCTTGTTGTCGTTTTAAATCATTCTTAAGACACTCCTAATTGACCAAGTCGCTGCAAATAAGAGTAACTGTAAATTCCGCTTGAATGCCCATCACCCCAAAAAAGTTGAATGGCATAAGCACCGACTGTTTCAAATTTCTGTAAATCAAAAGCTTGCGGCCCATACTCCACTCTCGGTCGTAGTACACGACCCATGGCATCTGGTTCACCTTGACAAGCAGCACAAGGGCAAGCACGACGAAGTAAGGGTAGAGTCAAATACAATTCAAGTCCATCTGTAAACAACAGCGCAAAATTAGTTCCAATCGCAGTCGCGTTTTTCAAGGTCAAATTCATCGCCAGACTTTGTCCTCATCCAAGTTCGCCGTCGACTCGATAGAAACGTTTTCCAAAAATTGCAGCACCTACCCGAACATGGGTCGCCCCCTCTTCGATCGCTACTTCAAAGTCGCCACTCATCCCCATACTAAGTGCCGGTAGCTTGACTTCATACTCCAGCTCGAGTGCATCACGCAGTTTACGCAACAAAATAAACCAAGGCCGAGCAGATTCCGCATCTACTCCGGCAGGAGGAATTCCCATCAAACCAATAATCTCGATTCTTTCCAATGACAACAACCGCTTCATCTCCTCCTTCAATACCGCTGATAAAAAACCACCTTTAGAAACTTCATCTGCAAGATTCACCTGAAGAAAAATTTTGGGAAAAAGCCCTAACTCTCGTGCAATCTCATCGGTGTAAACAGCCAGTTTCAGCGAATCAATCGCATGGATTACCTCAAAAATCCGAAGCAACCTACGCACCTTATTGCGCTGAACTCTTCCAATGAAATGCCAATGCAAATTCTTCGGCAATACTGCTATTTTAAGCTCAGCTTCTTGCAGTTTACTCTCACCGAATTGACAATGCCCCGCTAAAAAAGCCTGCTGCACGCATTCCCAAGAAAATGTTTTAGAGACCGCAATCAATTCAACTGAGCTTACATCTCGCCCAGCTCGTGCACAGGCAGCTGTAATCTTATCGTTTACTAATGCTAAATTTTCTACCACTTCTGACATCAACGAATTTCGACAGAATTTTTTAATAATCCTGCAATTTTGGCACTTTCAGTCAAATCAACAAGATCTTTCAAAACTGAAAGTGATTCACGTTTCACAGGATCTATTCCGCTAGGCCACTTTGGAGTTTGATCCAAGTCCGCCGTTTCATCTTTGGCACGCCGCATATATTCACCAATTTCAATTGCTGGATCATAAGATTTTAAGTCCACTCCACTTTCGGTATTATTCAATGTAAGTTTATAAAATTTCAGGGATTTCTTATCTTCTTCACCTATTCGAGAGAATCGCTTGCGACGTTCAACATTGCGCTCTTTTTGTAAAATGTCAGAATCGATAAGCTCTTTTTTGCGAAGTTCTTGATTGAGTGAAAGTTGATTTACACTTAAACGACTTTTAGCTTTAACTCCATCCTCTATAATATAAAAAAAATCTTCGCACATTTTAATACGATTTTCACTTAATTCTTTCAGGCGAGTCAAATACAATCCCTGCGAATCAAGTGGCTTGAAATCAGCCGCGGGCCGAATCCGATCATTTGCCAGAGGATAATCCAAAAATTTCTCCCCGAGATCCAAGGAATCCATCATACTCGGAATTACTATATTTGAAGCGACCCCGTCCAGTTGAGTCGAAATACCAGAAGGACGATAAAATTTTTGGATTGTCACTTTCAAGGAACCCGCTCGATTTCTTGTCGAAAACAAAGGTAGCATCCGCCCAATGTCCTTCGGTGATTGGACGGTTCCTTTGCCAAATGTTGAGGAATCACCCACAATCACCGCTCGATTGAAATCCTGTAGCGCTCCAGCTAAAATTTCGCTAGCCGAAGCACTGCTTTTATCAATCATCACCACCATCGGTCCTGCATAAATAGGTTTACTACTATCAGAATTTTTAACTTCTATTTGACCTAGAGTATTTTTCACTTGAACCACCGGTCCATTGTTAATGAAAAAACCAGTCATCCGCCGCACCTCCTCCAGCGATCCACCGGGGTTGTTTCTTAGATCTAAAATTAGTCCATCAATTTTTTCTTCAGTCAATCGCTTAAGAATTTTTTCAACATCCACGGAGCATAGAATTTTTTTTTCGTCAAAATCTGCATAGAAAGAGGGTAATGTAAGCACCCCCATCCGATGATTTATCCCATTTTCAAGATGCATCTCGATGATTTGCCCTTTTGCCAACTCATCTTTCATTTCTACTTTCCCTCGAGTAATTACCACAATTTTGGTCTCTCCTGGAGCCCCTTCAGTTCGCTCTACTTTTAAAGCTACCACCGAGTCTTCCTTACCTCGAATGTAATCTACGATCTTATCAATTTTCATGAACATGATATCGATCATATCTTCAGGTTTACCCGTATTTAGAATATCAATACCAATGACTCGATCATTCAGTTTTAAAACTCCTTGGCGGTCAGCTGGCCCCCCCACTACAATCCCCGTGATTTTAGTAGTCCCATCTTCTTCACCGTGAAGAAGAGCACCGATCCCAACGAGTTCATTCTTCATTCCATCATTGAAATGATTAAGTTCTCGAAAACTCATATAATCTGTATGTGGATCATAAGCACTTGCAACTGAACTTAACCAATAATTAGCTATTTCCTCATCATCGATATCTTTTACACTTCTAAGTAATCGTTTGTAACGCAGTGAGACTTTCTCTCTTGGACTGCGTTCGGAACTTCCCGGATCGGGTTTATTTTGTTCTCGTGCAAGCTTCGTCAGCAATTCATGGCGTAACTTTTCACCAAGAACTGCGTCTTTAATCTGCCGAGACCAGAGATCAGTCGCCTCCTTTGTGTTTTTCGGCCAAGGTGCATTTTTCCGGCTCACCATAACTGATTCTTTTCCTAGAAAATCAAAATCTGCCACCTTCAACAATTTATCAGTAAGCGCCATTCGCTCTTCAACACGACTCTCGTAGACATGATAAATTTCAGTTGCAGCCAACATACTTTCGCCATGTAACAACAATTTATGAAGACGATCTCCATATTTTACAGTAAATCCATTAATGTCTTCTTGGGTAAAATAAAGTCGCTGAAAATCAAGTTCCCTCAAATAATTATCCAAAAATCGTTGACTTAATTCAGCGTTGAACTCCAAGCGCGCAAAATGACTATTTTGTAACATGATTGCCATCTGCCGACCAACTTCATTAAAATCAGCTTGCTGAGCTTGTAACGAAAAAGAAATAGCAACAAATGCGACAACAAACGCTGTTTTTTGAAACCAATTTTTCATTTTAATGATTAAACATACATAAGTTAAAATATCTATCGCCATTTCCTAGGTTTTAGGAAAATTGGATTCTAAATGTTTGACAAAAATTACTATTTTTCAATGGTATTCTATCTAAATCAATTACATTGTTACTATATAAATTTTATAATTTCATTAAAGCATGAATCTTCACTTTCCACTATATTTGATCATCCAAACCAGTTATTAATTCACTGAAATTAATTGTAATAATTTTCGCGGGTTTTAAATTTTAATCTTGTTAATAGGAATTATATTAAATTTTATTTTTTGGGAAGTTATAATGAATTATTTTCTAATTTTATGTAATTTCCAAAAAATATAAAAATTTTATTCGCTGATTTAAGATTTACCGATCTAAAATCTAACATAATTTTAACATTTAAAATGACGTTTTCTCATTAATTCAAATGAATCTTTCATCCGAATTAATTTCCTAACATGTTTTTCTGGGGTACTTCAATGGTATCGTTTGGTTGTACAGAAGTGCCCATCGCCTTTGTTTCTGTTAGATCATACATCGTCTGACGTCCATTACGAAATAATTTAACTCGCTTCATACTCCCAAATTCAGTGGCACCACCAGCTGCCTGGATTGCTTGATACAAAGTCAAACCTTTGGTGAAAGCCTTAGGCCCAGGTGCCCGAACTTGACCTCCTAAATAGACCGTTTGCTCATCAATGCTATTGCCTTTATTCGAAATCACCTGGATTGTCGGGTTTGTATAAATTCCAAGTTCTTTATAACGCTTTTGTAACGATGTTGCCAGATCTTCATTTCGCAAATTGGCAGCATGCACTGTCCCAATAAATGGCATGTTAATAGAGCCAGCATCCGAAACTGGATAGATTCCATCAATTCTACCTTTCTCCTCACTCGGTACCCCAGAAATCGTAATTGAAATCGCCTTACCTGACTCAATTTCAGCAAGTGAATAAAATGATCCACAGAATAATGATATTAGCCCAACAAATAAAGTCTTCAAATTCATAATAGCTCCCTAAATTTTAATTAAGTTTTTAGTATAATTCAGAATCACTTCCGCGTGTAACTAGTGGAATTTTAACTGATGTTTTCGAAGTGGCAGCAGCTGGTCCGGTCTGAACATCCACTGGAGCATAGTAAGTATAGTAACTGGTGTAGTACTGATACTGACTATCACTACGCACATCTACATTATTGAGAACAACACCAATCACATTCCCACCAACATTTTCAACAGCTTGCTTAACCCTGAGTAACATATTTCTCGGTAGTTTACGATGTTGAACAACAATCATTGTTAGGTCAACCTCACTTGCCAAAACCGAGGCATCACTGACACCTAGAATTGGGGGGCTATCCACTAGAACCAAATCAAACCGTTGCTTCACATCTTGAATCAGCTCTGACATCCTTCGCGAATTAAGAATACCTGCCGCATCTGATGGTAAGATACCAGATGGCATAAAATATAAATTATTAACTGGTGTTTGAAGAATAACATCTTCAAGCATTAATTCAGTAGTCAAATAATTTGTAAGTCCTACCGAATTGTTGATATCAAAAAAAGTATGCAATCGAGGTCGGCGTAAGTCAGCATCAATCATTAGAGTTGTATATCCTCCTTGTGCACAGATATAAGCAAGATTTACCAAGGTCGTTGATTTACCTTCCCCCGCACCACCTGAAACAACAGTAATCGCATTATCTTCAGGATTCTTACGGTTGAATTCGATATTAGTTCGTAAAATTCGATACGCTTCAGCATCAGGACTCATTCCATTTTGTTTGTGGAGAATCCCCACATCTTTTGGAATCACCGCGAGAACTGGTACTTGAAGGTAGCGTTCAACATCTTCCAAACTTTTCACCGAAGTATCGAGATACTCCAAAAAAAACGCAATTCCAATTCCGAATATTAATCCAACTACCGCACCCAAAACCAAATTTAATTTTACATTTGGACTCACTGGGATTTGTGAAATTTGTGGCTCTTCGTGTACCACAATACTATCATCTGTCATTTTATCCGTGATTTTTTTGCCCATTTGGGTAGTTCTCATTGATTGCAATAACTGCTGATCCATTTCAAGATCTCGCTTAGCATCTACATAGTCTTGAGTATCTAGCCCGCGTTTGATTGCATCATCAAGCGAATCATCTTTTTTGATTTCAACTTTTTTCAATCGTTCTGTGGCCATAGCCATTTGCGCTTCTAAAGTTGCGCGTAAATCGACGACAGCTTTATCAAGCTCAATCTTCATATTTTGAATTTGGTCAGATGCCGCTAAAACCGTAGGATGACGGTCTCCCAGACCATTGATTCTCAGACTATCTAATGTTCGCTTTGCCTCATTATACTTGGGCAAAAGAACTTTAATTGTGTCGCCCGGCAAATTGAGCCCTGCTGCGTATACTAGTAATTTTTCACTATCATATTTCAACAAACTATCGATTTGACTCTGAAGCTGTATTTTATCCTGTTCCAACTGGGTATAAGTTTGAGCTACTGTTCTTGCAGCTTGATCATCATCTACACCTGAGTTTCTATAGAAAGAATCTGGTCCAGTATAAATAATTTTTCTACTCTTAACGATTGCATTTAATGCCTTTTGTCGTTCCTGCACTTTATCTTGCTGAACGAAAACTGCCTTATCAAGCTCTTCTAAGCCTTTAATTGAATCATGATTTTCGATTTCAGTTCTATATGCTTTATAAGCATTTGCAACCTCAGCTGTTATATTACAAGCATCTTCTTTATCGTTATGACGCACTGTGATAGATATTAAATCCGTCCCACGAATATTGTGAGTATCAACGATGCCTTTTAAAATACGAATCGCTGTTTCCTTATCAACCGCCCATTTACTAACAAGTTCGAGATTTCCAACAACGATGGCAAGTGACTTAGCACTTTTAATTTTTTCAAATTCTGTCCCAAAAAACTGAGGTGTCATTAAACTCGATCCATAAGATCCACTACGTCCAGACTCAAAAGGAGATTGTCCCGCCGACTTTGGCTTCACTTCAATCGTTGCAGTACTTTCGTATTTTTTTGGCATCACATAAGTAATCACAGCAGCAGTCATGAAAACCAAAAAAAGTGTTAACAGAATAATACCATAACGATTTTTAATAACCTGCCAGTAGTCTACCGCATGCAGTGCGGCCTCGTTTTGTTGTGGGGATGAGAGACTCATTGATATTATTCTTTCACAGTTTTAGTTAAGTTCCAGTAGAAATAAAAAAACTCCCACAATGTATCACATTGTGGGAGTTTTAAACTAGTCGAATAATCTCTTAGAAATAATTACTCGATTCCTAATCACTTAAAACTCAGCGCTAAGACCAAGACTTACCCGATTCCGAGTATAATCTTGGTTATCAATGTCTGACATTGAATCAGTGAAATTGTATGTTACTGATCCTGTCAAATAGCTAGTAAATTTAGTTGATAATCCAATGTTAAGATTAATTAAATCACTATTCAAATCTGACACATTGTTATAGGGAGCAACTGTACTTTTTCCACCTGCATAGGATGTCGGGATATAATCCACTCCACCAAAGACTGAGAACATCGGTGAAATTATATATTCCGAAGATAAACCGATACGAAGTGATCTGCTGTCATTAAATACTGCAAACTGGCCAATTGTTGAATCAAACTGAACTGTATCGTTTGATTCGATACCGTAACGAGCAAAAGCACGAACATTGAACTGTTGATTTATCTGTGAATTCAATGCTAACTCTAAATAAGGACTTACTGAGGAATCTCCACCTGTGGAAGAATTCCCAGAATCTACACTGTGTAATTGAACACCACCACGAACTATACCGATTGTGTTAGGCGTAAAACGATGTTCTAATCCAGCGAGAATATACTGATCATTTGAATCATTTGCTAAACCACTCGTGTTATTTTGTGCGTAACGATAATCTGCCGTTAAGACAGTTTGAGGTCCAAGCTGATAGCGAAATTGGTTGTAAAGTGTCCAAGTGAAAA
>JAYWAR010000163.1:0-1969 GCA_043782285.1 Akkermansiaceae bacterium
ACAGGGAATGCCCTTGGATGGATTACGCACCATCCCGGAGATTGGAGAAGCTCTCAAAGAATTCGCCAACCCAGTCGTTGAACAGGCGATCAAGACTTACTTGGGAGGAGCCAAGCATGACGATGATAGATCCGTAAAAGAAGTGGAATACGAGGCGCTCGCCACCGTCGTCGATGAGGCCGGACATGACATTCCTGATGGAGATTTCTATGCGCGAAAAATGCAGGACAAAGCATGGCGGGTGGGTAAGCCGTGGATGAATGTATTTTCCGATATCGTGCTTGTTCACCGCCTGAGAGAGGTGGTGGCGCAGTTTGGATTCACTCGTTTCGAGTCCGTTTCCCCGGAACTTAATGGAGAGTTCGATTTGCCAGTTAAAGCCGCAATGCTATCACGAAGCGAACAGTGGCTTCCCGCCGCAGAGAATCGAGGTGAGGGAATCTTCCTGAGTTTCGATGATTCCGCTGTCATGAAATGGGCTGGCAAGCCTGAGGTTCTCGAGGTCGCTCAAACTTTAGCTGACGGTTTTGCCAGCAAGTTTCCGCCGGAATCCGGCAAGAAGTTTCACGGAGCTCCGTTCTACATGATCCATTCGTTCAGCCACCTGCTCATGACTCAGATTTCCCTCGAGTGCGGGTATCCATCCAGCTCACTTAGGGAACGGATTTATGCGGATGGGGATAAATTTGGAATCCTCATCTACACAGGTTCATCGGATTCCGAAGGAACCTTGGGAGGCTTGATTCAAGCAGGACGAGGCATTTCGGATATCATCCGCCGGGCACTCATCTCCGCAGAACTTTGCTCAAACGATCCCGTTTGCGCCCACGAGAAGCCCAATCCTGACACTCAGCGGGAACTTCTAGGCTCCGCATGTCATGGTTGTTTACTAACAGCAGAAACATCCTGTGAATGGGCGAATTCGTTTCTCGAACGAAGACTTGTAGTCAGAACGATGGCCAACTCACAGGCAGAATTTTTCAGCGGTTATGGACTTTGAAACCCTCCATTACCTCACCGGCACTCAACTCGCGTCGCTCTACAGCTCCTTGAACCATGGCGGGCTGCAACACGGCATCACAAAGGCGGGACTGGAAAAAGCTGTCCCATCGTTGGCTCCGAACGATGTTAGCGCAATCCTGGATCTGGCTACGAAAGGATGGAATACAGAACAACTCTCCTACCTATTCTCTACTCTGGAACAGGCAAAGGCCGCCATCGAACCACTCTCGCATGTCATCGATCTGGTTCTTTCGGGCCCCTCAGTGGCACACTGTCCAACACGCACCACAAAGGCCGTATTCTCAGAGCTGGTTTCAGGTGCCAATACGGAAGTGATCATCGTGTGTTTTGCGCTCTACAATGGATTGACCCTTCTAAGGCCGCTCGCGGATTGCATGGACAGCAATCGAAATCTAAAAGTCCGCCTCATCCTTAACATATCTAGGAACCGCGGTGACACGACAGACTCCGCCCAACTGGTCGCAAAATTCAAACACGAGTTCACAAATGGCACATGGCCGGGGATCAGACTCCCCGAACTATGGTATTTCCCACAAGCGCTGGAAATGGATTGGAAAACTCGCGCTTCACTCCACTCCAAGGTGATCATAGTGGATCGCAAAAGGCTCTTCATTGGCTCCGCAAATCTCACCGATGCAGCACATGACAAAAATATCGAAACCGGTGTCATCCTTGAAAGCAGCAAGAACGCAGAGCGTATCGCTTCCTATTATGAAAGCCTTGCGGACAAAGGCTTTTTAAAGACCATGTGAGAACTCCTCCCTAACCAGCCCTGCCCCTGAAGTATAGAGTTTAGCCTAAAGAGGTAAATGAATAGCTCGCTAAATTCCCATAATTGATTTATCTGAAACGCCATGGATACGCCATTGACGTGCATTCCGGCTCACCCTGAGGGTGAACCAAAAAATACCTCTGCCCCCCTCTGGAACTTGGCCGCTGGACACTC